>JAUWRZ010000526.1 GCA_030610325.1 Sulfurimonadaceae bacterium
ATTTTATCCAAATCAAGCTCAAAATCGAATGAGAAGGCAAGTCGGGAGGAGATATCACTGTACGCTTTTTGCATCGCATGTAGACCCGGATAGATAAAACCCCCTTGAAACTGACCTGCTTTGACTACATCTACCGTCACCGCACTCCCAGCATCGATGATGACACCCGCTTCGATCGCTTCACAGGCTACGATGCGGTCTATGCCCATCGTCTCGTAATAATCATCACGCAAGATATACGTAGAGAGGTCTTTCCAGTTTGGCAGCATCTCCAGAACAGTGACCAGTCCGGGGTTGACACTGATGTAGTAGATATCTTCCGTTATCTCCGCAGGGTCAAATGAGTCGACACTTTTTTTGTAGTCCCTCTCACCATCATAAAAGTGGTACGAGGTATTTCCGATGTCACACAGGAGCATCAGAGGATCTTCCATCCTGTCTCTTTAAAGGCTTTCTCCGCTTTAGAGCAGAGCGGCGCTTCGATCTTGATCATCTTGTACTTAAAAGCATGATCACTGAAGACCATCAGCTTCCCATAGATCTCTTCCATCTTTCGCACATCTTTCATCAGCACCCTGCTCTTCTGTGAGATCATAAAGAGTGCCGTGAAATAACCATGGATATCTGTCGCATGGTAGATCTTGATCTTATTTCTTATCCCCAGCTGCTTCGGCTGCACCTCAGCAAGCTTCTTATAGATCTTCCCTTTTTGTCTCAGCTCTTCTACTATCATCCGCATCGTTTCACTCTCATCTTTCTCTGGCTTGTCCATAAGTCATTACTTTTGTTCGTTTTGTTGTTTTCGTGATTGAAAACAGAGTGTGACATTATAACGACTTGAGCACCTGCATTTTGCTACAATGATAGATATAGATTCAAATCCAATAAAGGTACTCTCATGCCCAAAACAAAACTACTCATAGTCTGGACCAATGGTGACAAAGAGGTCGCTATGAAACTACCTCTCTTGTATGGTTCGGTCATCCTTGAACGGGGTTACTGGGAAGAGGCACATCTGATGATATGGGGGCCATCCATCAAGTTGGCAGCTTCAGACCCGGAAATACAGGAGCGTCTAAAGACGATGCAGGACTCCGGTGTCACTATGAGTTCATGCATCGTCTGTAGTGATGACTATGAAGCGACAGGGACATTAGAGAGTCTCGGCATCGAGAACACGCATACCGGCGAGATGCTGACAGAGTGCCTCAAAGACGATACGTGGGCAGTCATGACGGTGTGATGGACAACTACACAGTCGACACAGACCCATTTGATGAAGATGAAGTACCATCATGGCTGCTTAAACAACGAGAAGATGCCGAAAAGGCCGAAACGTTGGCCAACAAAAATGAGAAGACCATCTATAAAGAGGGCGATCAGGTAGGTAACTTTCTTTTTGTCAAATATATGAAGTACAAAAACCGCGCTGTCTTCGCCTGCCCAGACTGCGAAAAGAAGTTCCAGTACAACATCTACACCATCAAAAACAAGAAACGCTGTAAGTGGTATAAGAAGCATTGAGGGGCAGATAGGACATTGAATATCTGTTACATTTGTGGGGTATTGCTCTACATCTCTTTTAAAGGTTCTTAAATCCCTCTCCGATTACAATCA
>JAUWRZ010000436.1 GCA_030610325.1 Sulfurimonadaceae bacterium
ACGAAAGTCTAGATAGGAGGAGCGTTAGACCTATCTACCTTTCTGAACACAGTATAGCATAGATATTATTTTATGTTAATTTTTGTACTAATTCTGTTTGGTTAGTGCCTATTATGTTTCATTTTTACCCATATCCATCTATAAGGTAGTACCTCTAATGCAGCTAGGTAAGCGGCCTGAACTGCTCTCGTCTATCTCTATGAATGACAAAACCGCCTGTATATGACTCATCTGACCTATACTGCCTGATATCATCCACATGACTCATCAGCGATCCTTTTTCCAGCACTCTTATAAAGAGCGCCAATCGCTCATCCTCACATGTCACACCAGCTTCGACCCGGCCATCAGGGAGTTCACGGACAAAACCATCAAACCCCAAATGCTGTGCATTTCGCTGTACTATGGAGCTGTACCAGACACACTTTACTTTACCGCTGATCAAAAACCTATGGCTATTCATGGGAGATAGTATACAATGTGATCATGAAAGAAGAGCCTACAATTCTCGGTATTGACCTTGGCGGATGCATGAGTGGTAACAGTGCCTATATCTATGCCAAACGCTCTGACATCGGTATTAACATCATCGAACGATTTAAGGAACCTCGCCATAAGACACCCAGAGAATGTGCCGAGTTCTTACAAGCTGCACTTACTCGCCATAGCGTCGATGTTATTGCTATAGATGCTCCACTTAGTCTGCCTAAAGCACTGACAGACCCCAGTGCACATACCCCGGAGCGTAAGGGAAACGGTGAGATCCTCAACCCCTATCTTTTCCGTTATACCGACTACTTTCTCTTTGAGCGATTTGGGCTGCGGCCTATGCCCCCTGCCGGTGACCGCATCGGTCGTCTGACAGCCCGTGCCATCGAGATGCTTCATAATAATCACTACGACTTCCCCAACATCACACTCCAAGGTCGCAAGATACCGATCTATGAGGTCTACCCCAAACAGATCGCTCAGGCTTTAGGTCTCCAACAGTATAAAAAAGCTCCCCAGCAGCTCTTTGAACAGCTACACTGTCCAGTAGACGAGAGACTCGACGAACATCTGTTAGATGCCCTTCTCTGTGCCTATGCCGGTCACGAGATCTTACAGGGAGAGACACTCTATCCGACAGAGGAAGCCGCTGAAGAGGGATGGTGTTTTCCACTCATCCGATAACAGGAGTGTTCTGTTATGATACGGCATGAAAAAATATATCTTATTTGACAATGATGGTGTGCTGGTAGAGACGGAGAAGTGGTACTATACCGCCAATGTAGAGATACTCAAGACAATGGGCCTCGATATCAGTGACGAGCGCTACCGCGAGATCATGATCAATGGAGAGAGTGCCTTCTTAGTCGCTGAAGAGGCAGGTTTCGATGCTATCACTGTCGATCAGCAACGTGATAAGCGTAATGAGCTCTATCAGCACTATATACGTACTGAGGATATCGAGATAGATGGGGTCCGGGCTATACTGAGTGCACTGGCTAAGAAGTACCGTATGGGCATAGTCACCTCATCGAGGCGCGCTGATTTTGACCTTATCCACGCATCACGCGGTCTGACAGAGCATATGGAGTTTGTCCTGTGCAGTGGTGAGTACGCACGTGCCAAGCCCCATCCTGACCCTTATCTTAAAGGATTACAGTTGTTGGGAGGGGAAAAGCATGAAGCAGTCATCGTAGAGGACTCACAGCGCGGTCTGCGCTCCGCAGTCAATGCCGGCATCGACTGTGTGATCGTCAAAAACCATTTTACTGTCTCACACGACCTCTCTAAAGCTACCCACCACATAGAGGCTCTGCATGAGTTGGAGAAGTTATTGGAGTCTTAGACTATAGGCGCAGATCAAAAGTGCGTTTATAGACCTCTTCAAGAGTTACTGACCTGTCTTTGTAGTCGATGAGATCACCGAACTCGACAGTGATCACAGCATCCTCTTGCGGTCTTTTGTTCAAGACATCATCAAGTACATCGTTCGCATTGGTACGGATGTAGATCGGTAAGATAGGCAGCCTGTTCTTCATGGCGATGATACGTGCACCATCTTTGAACTCGGTGATATCATCTTCTGTCTTATTACGGGTACCCTCCGGAAAAAGAAAGATAGAGTCCCCATTTTTGACATGCATCTTAATATCACTAAAGAAGCCACCCATCTGTCTGGATTCTCTATCGAGAAGGATGCTCCCGCCATTTCTAGTGAACATACCAAAAAAGAACGAGTCATAAAGCTCTTTTTTCGATATCCAGTGGCCAAAAAGAGTCGTATCTCTGAGTGCCAGCTCGACAATAAGCGGATCGATGATGCTTCGGTGATTGGAGATCAGCAGAAAGCTGCCATCTTCAGGCAGCTTCTCTACCCCTTTGGTGACAACATCAATGCCCAACTTGGAAAGAAGCGTCTGGGCATACTCCAAGCGAACACGCTTTTTCTCTGAACCTGTAGAGATGTTCTTAAGCCTATAGCCATACCAGTTCGTCAAGAAAGTAGCATAGAGTGCCAT
>JAUWRZ010000041.1 GCA_030610325.1 Sulfurimonadaceae bacterium
GCCTCTGCTTTACCGGTAAAGGTAAGCTTGACCCAGTACTTGTTCATCTTCGTAGCATTTTTATTGGCTACTGCTTTATAGAACGTCCCATAGACAGCATTACCACTATCTTGATCGATCGGGACTACCGCTGAACCATTTGGAAACTTCTTAGTCTTGGCCATAAAGATCTTTTTTACCTGATCAGCATCAAGTGCATCGACACCACTACCCGGATTGACTATCACTGCTACATCCGCTAAAAGAGCTGAACCAATGACTGCTAAACTTAAAATAATCTTTTTCATCTTCATCTCCTCTTAAAACACTACATTGAGTGCGATGCGGTAGGTATTGATATCCTCATCTTCTTCTTTGATAGAACCCGTACGCATATCCGAATGCGTAACTGTAGCCCCATTCCACTCCACTTTCAGAGCAGCCTGAGGGTTCACCTCGTAGCGTACACCGATGGTATGACTGGTCCTGTCATCAAGACTCAAAGCGCGGATATTGTTGACCTGACCTGCAACGGCAGGGTCAGTACTCTTTGAGTGCTCCATATCACTATCTGCTGCCGCGTAGGTGTAGTGTGGCGTAAAGTCACCGATCCTATAACCCAGCATCGCATAGTAGGCGTTGATATCCGGCGAACCGGTCTCATCCATCTCTCTTACTATATACTCGGTGTTTAAAAGGATGTCTTCATAATCCACGCTTAGACCTACTCCATAGAACGAAGCATCTGCCTCATCCATCGCAAGCTCACCCGGTACCGTTCCCAGAGTAGTGTTCTCAGTAGCCTTTGCCTGTATGTACCCAGCGCGCAGTTTCCCGTAGTCATTAGAGATAGCTATCTCTCCGCCTATGATGCTGTCAAACTCCAGGTCCAGCGTACTTCCATTAAGCGGACTTATCTTGTTGTCAGAGGAGTTTCCACCAAAAGCGGTGAAAGAGAGCTGATTATCCCCTAACTCCAGGTTAAAAGCAGCGCTAAGACCATCGAGGTTGGAGATATTTACCTGAGCATAGACCTCATCAGGAGGTGTTATCCAGTTATAGGCATACCCGACATCAAGATAGTCAGAGTAGAGGAAAAGTGAAGGACGGACACGACCGGCTAAGATCCGTAACTCATCGGTCGCATCAAAATAGACATACCCCCACTCCACCGGATATCATCACCGGCAGCATTGTTTTGGGCTATTAGCTGGATGGTCGCGCCCATGTTATCTGCGATACCGGCACTGAACTGTATGGCGGCCAGTGAGTCGTTAGCAAAATCATACTGGTCATCATAACCCATATAGCTCTGACTCTGCTTGTTCCCGTTGTAGTCCGGGTTCCCAAGATTAGCCGGACCACCGACATATGCAGCAGCATCGACATCATTGACACCACCGACGACATTGACAAAACCGCTTATCCTGACATCTCCTGCAAACAGCGTTGTCGAAAGTGCAGCTATAGCAGCCAGACTCAATAGACTTTTTTTCAAAATATCTCCTTCATACCCATCGATGCTTATGCGCGCATCGATATATCAGATCCCCGAGTCAAAGAGTACTGCCGTAACAGACTGCATAGACCCAACTGCTTCTTTATCACACTCCTATCCATAAAGGACGATTCGCCAACTTTTCACTCACAAGTGATGGAAAAATTGCGTGAACTCTCACAGCTTCATGAGTAAAGCTCACGTAATCTATCACATAAAACGGTTTTATCTTATTAGTCACTAAAAATCATATATCGACAATATAACATATTTAATTAACATTAAAACTAAAGAATTTTGTTATTTTTTGAGAGTACTGCACGGAAGTGCAGTGGAGGGGTGGCTATGAAGTAAGGTAGGCGGCGTTGACGACTTTTCCAAATATCTCGCTCATGCGGTCTTCAAGGCCATTGAAGACCGGATGTTTGATCTTAAAGGCTATCTGGTCATCTTTTTCTGAAAGAGCTACATAGAAGATCGGCTCTTGAAGCATCGCTTCTGTGACATCAAAAAGTGCCTCTTTCTTGTCATCAAGCAGAGAGGCTAATGCTTCTCCTGCTTCGACAAGCGTCTCCTCTGCTTTGCTCAGTGAAGAGTGAAACTCCGGTTCGACTGCGACTACCAGTGACTCCTCCTTACCTATCATCAGGTAAAAAAGGTAAAAGAATCGGTTCTCACTACTTTCGATGACAGGCATCTCTTTTTCTATGAAATGTACGGGGATCATTTGCTAAGCACCTCTTGTATATTTACTTTTAAAATGGACGCAGTACCCTCTTTATCAGAGGTCAGGTTCTCCCCGATGAGCATATATCTCTGCTCATGACATGCTTCCATCTTCTTGTAACGCGTATTATGCCCAAATAGTTTTTCTCAGACCCTAATAGCACATCTCAAAACTGTGATCTTTTCCTATTATATTACAGTTTATAATACGCCATGATCGATGAGTGTGATGGTCACATCTCTCAATTCCCAGCACTTTTCACACAAACTAATCAAAAGATGTAAATTTTGGTAATGATTTACGTTATGGATCCCATAAACATAGTAGACTATTACATCTAAAGGGCTCTTCTAATGACCCTAAATATAATAATGGATGATCAAGGTCTGAACAATATGGAAAGAATCTTACTTGTCGAAGATAATAGGTCTCTGGCAAAACTCCTGGCTAAAAAGATCACAGCGGTACTTCCCTTTGAAGTCGATATCGCTTATGAGCTTAAAGAGGCCCGGCTTTTTATGCGCCAATACAGCTACTTCATAGCACTGCTTGATATCAACCTGCCTGATTCTCCCAATGGAGAGGTCGTAGATATAGTACTAGAACAGCATCTTCCAGTCATCGTCCTAAGCGGTAACACGGATAAGGCCTTCAGAAAAAGCATGATGGAGAAAGATATCATCGACTATGTGGGTAAGGGCGGTATAGAAGATATCGACTACATCCTCACCACCATCGACCGGCTATCGAAAAACCGCGAACACAAGGTCATGATCGTCGATGACTCTATGACCTTTCGCAAGCAGATGCAGAGGATGGTCAAGAACCTCTTCTTTCAGGTCTATGCCGTAGCCCATGGAGAAGAGGCCCTTAACATGCTTGAGGAGCATCCTGACATCCGGGTCGTACTGACAGATTATGCCATGCCAGTGATGGACGGACTTGAACTGACAAAGGAGATACGCAAGAGCTTTTCAAAAGATCAGCTGAGTATCCTTGCCATCTCCTCTTCCCAAGATGATGAGACCTCTGCCAGGTTTTTAAAGAACGGTGCTACAGATTTTGTCAAAAAGCCTTTTAGTAAAGAGGAGTTCTCCTGCCGTCTGAACAATGCCGTCGAGGCACTTGAGAACATCGATGCCCTCACCAACCATGCCGATCGTGACTATCTGACTGGCCTCTATAACCGCCGTTACTTCTTCAGGAGTATGCCACATTACTTCTCACGTGCGATCGAAGAGGGGGAGCCCTTTGCTGTCGTGATGGTCAATATCGATGATCTTCAGACTACCAGAGATACTTACGGAGAGGCTATCGCGGAGCAGGTCGTCATCCATCTTTCAGAGCTACTGCGATCAAACGTAAAAGAGGGCGATATGGTCGCATATTTCGATGATGAAGCGTTCTGCCTACTCCTGAAGGCATGTCCTGTACCCATAGCAAAGCAGGTACTTGAACGCCTGCGCAGCAAGACAGAGGCTTCCCTACTACACACCGACCGTGGGGAGGAGATCACTTTGACGATCTCTATTGGTGCGGTGCTTGAACATGAGGACTCACTCCTGGAGAGTGTGGACCAGGCCGATATGATGCTCTATGAGGCCAGACACAAGGGATTCAATCAGGTGGTATCATCATGATGAGCAAGATACTCCTAACGATCTTATCACTAAGCATCGTCTCACTCCACTCAGCGACCATCTCTGCCAGATATGACATCAGCTTCTCTATCTTCGGCAAGATCGGTGAGGCTAATGTCCGTTATGAACATGATGACCGTTTTTACTATATCTACGTCGATGCCGGACTCATAGGAGCAGCCGCGTCCATGGCCAATAATCGTCGTGAGGTACATGAGAGCTTTGGGATCATCAAAGAGGGCTTACTCATCCCTGAACTCTATAAGAAGACAAGGACCTCCGATCATCGGCATGAGGAGTCCTACTTCGTCCCGATGCCAAACAAGTCCATACAGAAGTTTCGTTTTCGTGAAGAGAACATCTACTCCAGCCACTTCGACCTCTCAAAGATGAGCTATATCAAAGAGAAGAGTGTCAAAAAGAGCAGTTCTCTCAAGAAACTCCCTTACCGAGCGAACAATGACCTGCTCTCACTCTTCTTTAATATCAATTCGATCTTAAACGATATCCCCGAAGGTAAAAGAAAGATCGAGCATGCTATCGGTGCACGCAATGACAAAGGCGAGATCATCATCACCAATCCTGCCGGTAAGAAGCGGCGCGAGCTGGCTGAACTGATGCCAAACAACGAGAACAGGCTTATCACCGTCGTAGTCGACCAGGACATCTTTAAAAGCGGTCAGGGTGAACTCTACCTTAATCTCGACAAAGACCATCTCGCTATCGATGCCATGCTTAAAGACGTCCTCCTTTTTGGTGATGTCAAAGGCAAAAGGGTCTGGATAAAAGGGTCACTTGAGTGAGGGAAAGTGGGAATAGGGAATAGGGAATAGGGAATAGGGAATAGGGAAGGATAGCTGATAAGCTTTAGCCTGGGAGTCATGTCACGAAGGAAATAGATAGATGGAACATAATACTACCACTCAGACTGTCGTAAACATGGCACTGCTTCCAAACTTCCTGTTTTGGCTTGGGATGTTTGGGATCCTTGCGACACTTTGGTACTTTCTGGAGTATAGACACTAGATGCGTACTCTCATACTGCTTATCTTTTTCATCCTCACACTTATGGCAGACCCCTTTGCCAATGAGGAACTCCTACAAAAAGCAGATGCGAAATATGGTGCTTTTGCCAAAAATCGCTTTATAAATATGAACAAGACACTTGAAGAGCTTAAAGATAAGAGCAGACAAGAGCAGCTCGAAGGGGTCAATGACCTCTTTAATGCAGTAGGCTACAGCAGTGATATGAAGCTCTACGGAAAGAGTGATCACTGGGCGACACCCTGGGAGTTTCTGGGGAAAGACCAGGGTGACTGCGAGGATTATGTGATCGCCAAATATTTTGCCTTGAAACATCTGGGCGTACCTTCCAAAAAGCTCTACTTCTCCTATGTAAGATCCACACGTTTCAAAGAACCACACATGGTGTTGACCTACTTCGAGACTCCTGATGCCGTCCCACTTGTCCTGGACAACATAAACTTCAGGGTCTTCCCCGCGACAAAACGTAAAGACCTTATCCCTATCTATAACTTCAATGCGGACATCCTTCAAGCCGCCAAAGAAAAAAAAAAGCTACCAAAGACGCACAAAAAATGGGACCGACTCATTGAAAACATCCAAAGGAACCGATTATGACTCTTTTTAAGCAGATGGCTCTACTCACCTCCATGCTCCTTCTCCTACTGCTGGGGACTGTCATAGTAGTGACCTTCAGTAATGCTACCGGTGCCCTGGAGAAGCAGTTCTATGAAGATGCCCAGAACACGGCCTCTTCTCTAAGCCTCTCACTCGGAAGTGTAAGTAGCAATGAGACCGATATGTCCACGATGATCAACGCCAACTTCGATAGCGGACACTACACCCGAATAGCCCTCTACGACATGGACAACATACTGATCTATGAACGCATAGGTGAGCACAAAGACCATCATACTCCGGAGTGGTTCACCAACATCATCCCCATCACCATCCCAGTCGCTTCCGTTCAGGTCTCTGCCGGTTGGTCCCCGATAGGCGTACTTCAAGTACAAAGCGACAGCACCTATGCTTATGCCTCTCTCTACTCCCAGCTTATCAGACTCTCCATACTCTTTCTCATCCTTGCTGCCATCGGACTCACACTTCTATACTTTGTACTGCATATCGTCTTGCGACCATTGACAAAGATCCAGCAGCAGGCTGAAGCGATCATGCAAAACGAGTTCATACACCAAGATGAGATACCCGCTACCACCGAGTTCAAAGATGTCGTCAAAGCAATGAACTCCATGGTCATAAAGGTACAGGATATCTTTGACAGAAGTGACAAAGCGATGCATCACAATCATGAGCTTCTCTACAAAGACACGCTGACAGGTCTGCATAACCGCCGTTACCTGATGATGCGATTTCCCGAATATATTGGCGAAGAGACCGCCTACGAACACGGTACATTGATGCTATTTGCCTTTCACGGTGCACTCGAAGCCAACAAGGTCATCGGCCACCAAAACGTAGATATACTCTTTGGTAAGATAGGCAAGACGGTCAAAGATAAGGGAAGACACATCGATGACAGTATTGCAGCGAGGGTCAATGGCACAGAGTTTATGCTACTCCTGCCCGGCTGTCTTGGGAGCGAAGGCCTTCGGATAGCACTTCGTATCATACGTACTGTACAGAACGTCCTTAAAGAGCAGGGACTCGATGATAAAGAGATCTTCAACATCACCGCAGGGGTCATCGATTATGACCGCGAGAAAGATATGGCTACTATCCTCTCCGGAGTCGACTATGCTCTCTCGAAGGCCAATCATCTGACAGACGAGCAGATATATCTGGATAAGAATCACAAAAGCAGTACTGTCATGGGTAAAGAGGCGTGGCGAAACATCATCACCGACGCACTTGAAGAGGATCGTTTCAGGCTGGATTTCTGGCCAGTCTTTGATGCCCGTAGCAAAAAAGTACATCACAAAGAGATATCGTTCACACTACTCGATGATGAGCAGAACCTATACACATACGGAAAGTTCATCGCACCGGTCATCACACTTGGACTGCTTGCTGAAGTCTATATGAACATCATCCGCCAGATCTTACATACCTCGGCTTCTGATGCCGGTTCACCTGTCTGTTCACTCCGTCTACCTGCCGACTTTTTTTACACTCCCAACATCACGCTGGCGATCGAGCCTCTCTTTGAAGCCCATGCAGATACTCTTGCTATCGATCTGATATTTGGCATCCCCGAACGTTTTATCGCTACAAATATGGAGCTGTCGAACAGCTTTATCACGCTCTTCAAACGCTTTGGCTTTGGAGTAGGGATCTATCAGTTCACCGGTGAGTCAGAAGAGTACGCTTACCTTAAAGAGCTCAGACCAGCCTATCTTAAAGCGGATGCTTCGTTCCTTCTCGATCAGGACCAGCAAAGTATGTCATCGCTGCAGATCATCACCGATTCACTCGGGATAGACCTTATCGCTACAGGTATCACAGAACGTAAAGAGGTCGATGGACTTGGGAAGTCCCATATCCATACCATCCAAGGGCCACTGGCTGAGAACTATATGGATAGTGAGTAAGGGGACTATCACATCCCGCGTGAGTTAAGACCTTTTTGGACTGCCTCATCGATATCACGGCGATACTTTGGGTTTTTACTACTCAGACTCTTGTCAAAAGAGAGTATGAGCTCTTTAGAGGTGTTACCATGGCGGCAGATAGCCAGGATGACTCCCGCATATCGCTTAAAATCCGGATGAGGCGTCGTGCCCAGTCTCTCCTTGATCTTTCCATGATGAGTGATGATCTCATCAAGCGCACTTTTAAGGTCACTCGCACTGCTCTCCTTCGCTTTGATGATACCCGCAAGTACATCAAAGGAGCGTGCTGCTTTTTTAGTCTCGGCCTTTTTCCCAACCGGTCTATCTGACTTACGACCACCCGATCGCATCATGATAAACGTAGCTACCAGAATAAGCACAATAGTAAGTAAGACGACTATGACGATGATAAGTGCTGTTGCATCCATAAATGTGTTCCGATGATTTGTTTAGCGTGATTGTAGCTGAAAAAAGAAGATGAAGAGGTGTGACTCTTCCGGATATGATCATATTCTCATATCCGGACGTGAGTGTCGAGAAGGAGATCCTACCAGTGGACCTCTGCAGTAAGCATGTATGAGGCGTAATCATCATCACTTACATCTTTGTTCGGGTCTGTGAAGAGGACATTCCCAAGGAACTTGACGTTCTTGCTGTACTGATAACCTACACCTGCGATCATATAGTCACGCTCTAGATCACCATTGGCCTCTGTCGCATCTTTATCATCTTCAGCTGTCCATGTATCGTAACGACCAAGCAGCTCCCACTTATAGCCATTGGCAAAACGGTAAGTACCATTGATAGAGAAGCCCTGACCATTAAAGTCACCGACTCTAAACGCATCTGAAGCAGCATCATTATCAGCCATGACATACTGAGCTGCTATCAGGAACCTAGGGGTGTTGTAGACCGAGTGCAGACCATAGATACCATAAGTCTCTTCATCTCCATCGACGTTCAGGTTCTTTGAGCTTTCCATATTGTACTGACCAAAGAACGAGGCATCAAAGTAATCATCTTTCAGAGGTTTACGCTTTTGATCACCATTACCGAAGATCGCGGCAGTAGCACGCCACTCCAGAGAGTTACCTGCACCGCTCTCCTCACCATGATATCCTTCACCATTGAACATACCGACCTCAGACGTGAAATAAGGTGTCTTTGTCTTGAAGTTGAAACCCAGGTCAGCCGAGTTGGTCAAGTGAGCACTCTCACTTCCTTCGACATAGACCTTTGAGATAGAACGGTACCACCAACCCTGATGCTCTTCGTAGTCGATCCATGGACGGTGGACCTGACCGAGTTCGACACCCGTGAATGGAAGGACTTCGTTCAAGTAGAGGTAAGCATACTTCAGACGTACTGCCCAGTCATTATTGTCGACCTGATGGGTGTCGAGTGTCACACGCATATAACTTTTTGGATCATCAAAGAGATAAGCTTTTACCTGCAGGTAGTTTCGGCGAGTCTCAAAAGCTGATGAACTGTCAGAATATTTGGAGTCATCTTCACCTGTACTGTATTTATAACCTAAGTAATGAGTACCACTAAACTGAAGCTTACTCACTTTTGACTTTACAGGGACATAACCTGCTTTCGCAGCATCTGTCTCTTTTTGGACGATAGCAGAGTCTTGCGCCTGGTTCTCTTCATAGACGCTTTTCGCATCGATGAAATCGCCCATCTCTGTGCGGCCTTCGCCTGGTGTAGTAAAGACCTGACCTGTAGCACTGTCGGTATAGAGTGTCAGCGTGTTTGCAGCAACTGTAGCACTCAATGCTAAGATAGCCATTGCAGATAGTGTTATTTTTCTCATTTATTGTTCTCCTAGTTAATAGTGGTGCAATTCTAAATAAGTTTGATTACACCAAGATTACGATCACTGCTCTCATAATGCTCATCATGCTCCTATTGGAGCCATTAAAACATTATTTTAGGGCAAATTTAAACATCTTCTCCATTGATATCGCTTCATCGCGTCCATAGACGATGATATCCCTGTCCACGACGATCTTCTCCTTACTGATCTTAGCCGGATAGTCGACAAAGTTCAGGATATGTTTGATGGTATTGATACGTGCTCTTTTTTTGTTATCACTCTTGACGATTGTCCAGGGTGCGGACTCGGTATGAGTCGCACTTAACATAAGGAACTTTGCCAGAGAGTACTCATCCCACAATCGCTGTGACTCTTTGTCGACCGGAGAGAGTTTGTACTGTTTTAGCGGATCAGTCTCTCTGGCTTTAAACCTTCTAGCCTGTTCGTCTTTAGAGACAGAGAAGTAGAACTTAAATAGTGTGATATCCTCATCGACGATCATCTGCTCAAAATCAGGAGCATCTTTGAGAAACTTATGGTGTTGTCTCTCTGTACAAAAGCCCATGACCGGTTCGACCATAGAGCGGTTATACCAGCTTCTGTCAAACAGTACGATCTCACCGGCTGCCGGAAGATGCGTCGCATAACGTTGAAAGTACCACTGTGTCAGCTCTTTATCGCTCGGTTTTTCCAGTGCCACGACTCGGGCACCACGAGGGTTAAGATGCTCTGTGATCCGTTTGATAGTACCGCCTTTTCCTGCAGCATCACGTCCTTCAAAGATCATCAGGATCTTCAGACCCTTGTCTTTTACATGGTTTTGAAACTTTAGTAACTCCACCTGAAGACCAGCCAGCTCTTTCTCATACGCTACCGTCTCCTCTTTGACCCAGATCTGGACCTTACCTTTTTTCTTCACTTCGACATTATCTTTTTTATCTGCCATATAGTACCTTTCTGTTTACCTCTCACCGGTCTCTTTTTACAAGTCTTGGAGCCGAGTCTGGTCTTGTCACTATCAGATCTATATTTCAAGCTCAAGAAGCTGATCTAATAATAATCATTAAATATATTCTTATTTTACTTAATAGCTTGTTTGATTTCCGTATGTGTAACAGAATCCATACTATAGAAGATCCTTTATTCACATTATGAGACTGACTTGGACTGCCCACTTAAGTCTAAAGGAGCAGATAAACACTCAAGAGGTTACTATTTGCGATAAAAACAACAAATATAGTGATGAAAGTGGAAGATCTCTCCCCATTGCTCTGATTATCATGTAAAATAAAAAGTATGAAAGCACGATCC
>JAUWRZ010000466.1 GCA_030610325.1 Sulfurimonadaceae bacterium
ACACTTCCCATCGTGTTGTTCACCTCGATGGTATCACCGATCTGCACCGGACGCTCAAAGAGCATGATGATACCCGAGACGAAGTTGGCGACGATGTTTCGGATACCAAAACCGATACCGACACCCAGTGCACCACCTATCAACGCAAACTCCTGCATAGTGATACCCAGTGTAGAGAGTGCCGCGATGGTCCCTATCACGAAGATCGTATGGTTAGACATCGTCGAGATAGCCGTTGGGACACCTCGGGGAAACTTAAAGCGGGTAAATACCTCCAGAGCCAGTATGACACGGACCAGACGAGCTATCAGCCAGGTGATCGTCAAGATCTCAAAGAAGTTAAATACCCCCTCGACCGAGACTGTCAGACCTCCCAACTGCCATGAGTTAGCCAGGAGAGAAGCGCCCCACTCCAGCAGCATCCCTTTGGCCCCAAAGATGTTCACTATGATCAGGACCCACCATGCGACCACGGCGAGAGTCATAAGCCCGACTACATTACGTTCAAGTCTTTGAGCCTGTTCCTGGATGACCGGAGGAGCATGGACTATGCGCTTACGAATAAATACGATCATCAGTCCCGAGAGGATGTGGATAAGGATATAGAAGATCATGATGACAGCCAATGTAGTAAAGACAAGCGCTGTGATGCGATCTGAGAGCGCGACTGTCCCATAAAGATTTGCCACAAAGGAGGTGAGCAACAAGCCGCATAAAAGAAATGAGAAGGTCGATGAGTAGCGAAACAAGGCACTCATATCACTCTTATCAATATATTTTTTCTGCCGCTGTGCAAGACAGAGTAGAGTAGACATCATCAAGATCAACAGCAGTGCGGAGATACGGTCCATAGGACCATGATCGGAGACTCCCGCTTCCAGGAAATGGATGACATAAAGTGCGAAGAACGCATAGATGTAGGGCATCAGACGTCTATGGACGACGTTACTCAAAAGAAGTGCTGTCGGGATCACTATAAGCAGGACCTGAAAATGTTTAAAATCCGTCGAACGCTCAGTGAAGATGAACATGGACGAGAAGACCATGAGTATGATGGCCGTCGAGACCGGTCGGTGGATAAAAGCGAACTGCGTATCATCACTACTGAGTCTCTCAGGAAAGAGTCTTCCTCTATAGTTCGAGACGTAGAGATACGTGACGATGATGATGATAAAGAGCATATATCCCAAAAAGTTATAAAGGTTACTGCTGTTACTTGTGAGGTAAATAGAGACATTTTGATAAAAAGTCGTAAGCGAGTGTATGATCAGTCCCATATAGTTGGAGAGATCAAAAGGCGTCGTCTGGAGAAGGGCAAGGAATGGAGCAGAATCTACGACAAATATGTTCGACAGGCTCTTCTCTTTAGCCTCCTGTAACTGCCCCATCCTGGTGTTGATCTGTAATAGCCTGTCTGAGATGATCTGTGCATCACTGAGCAGCATATCGTAGTTTGCCTTGGTCGTATTGTTTAGGGTCTCTATCTTGATGAGAACAGAGGCGATATGATCTTGGATCGATGCCGGGGCCTGTTTCGCATTGGCATTGATATGTGTCTCACTCCAGAGACTTGTCGACTTGACCAGTGTGACGCGGTTCTCATCATAGACCTGCAGTCTACTTTTGATGACACTCTGCCACTTTTTGAGCTGTTTGAGATAGATGACCCATCTTTGCCGGAGTTCATCGATGCTTTTGAGATCCTGTGTATCAAGGTGCTCATACAGAGGATCATCAAGCATCTCTTGCAGTGAGCTCATGTAACTTGGTATCACGGCGTTCATCTCAAGAACATCTTCACCCTCAGTAAGCAGCTTACCGATCTCCCCGATCGCTATGAGTGTCGAGCTGGCCTGTTCGGGAATAGCACTTATGGCTATATAGCTCTTCTCTTTGACAGGCTTTACCGCTTCAGTGGTCTGCGCTGAAGTCTGGTCATCACCATGGAGTATGGAGAGGGAGAACATCATCAGCAGTAAGAGATGCAAAAGAGTGTGCATATCGGTCCTTTCTATCTACGAATATCGATCTATTCTGTTACTATACACCATTATTTTATAAGGTGGCGTTTAATATGAGAAAAAATGGCTTATCCTCTCTTTTGATCATGCTCTTCATCACTTTAAATGTCTATGCCACACCCAAGACACTCCATGTACTGACACGCAACTCACCCACGACCTTCTATTATGGTAGTGAAGACAATGCCATAGGCTTCGAACATGACCTCATAAAGGCTTTTGCACGTGATAACAGTTACGAGGTGAAGTTC
>JAUWRZ010000381.1 GCA_030610325.1 Sulfurimonadaceae bacterium
AGTTGTGGTTTGGCATACATATAGGCGTGATCATCAAGCAGTATCGCTTTAGAGTTCTGGTGGGCACTGGCGTACTTGGCATCATGAGCGACTCGGATAAGGCCGTCGAAGATACCAGTCGCTTCATCTTTTAGGATAGTCCGGGCCTCCTGTACACTTTTGGCATAACGTCTATTGTGATTGATGTGTACGACATTCCCCCGACGTGCTTTCTCAGAAGCCAAGAGTAGGTGCGTGGCATCTGTCCAGGCATACTCGTCAAGATCGATCTTATAGAGATGCTGGGCACGTCCGGTACCGAAGTCAAAGGTCTTTAGTTCCAGTGCACCTTGTCTGGCAACATCAAAATGGTTACTTCCAATGATCGCCGCACCCTCTGCCTGACTTGTCTGATTACGGATCCAGCGAAGTGTGGAGTGCTCAGCGACAGTGGCATCGATACCATAGAGCAGAAGGCTCTCACTACTGCCTGCAGTATCAAACGTCTCGTAGACCTGCACCTGCGTGTTCTCCTGGGTATGGAGTACGATGCGGTAAGGCAGGAGTGTCTGGCTTTTACTGATACGGTGATGAAGGGTAAAAATACCGTTATCTTTGACGTCGATGACGATCGTCTGGGGAGTAAGCAGATGACTGGCATAGTAGAGCGCATCATAGTGCTCATCATCACTGTCGCTTGCTGTCGCAAAGGAGACGTTAACTCCTTCAGGTACTGTCGTTACGACACCGTCTTCGATGATGAGCTGCTCGCCTTCCTGGGTGCTTGGTTGTTCGGTATGTAAGAGCGTGTATGCTTTTGCCAGTAGCGGTTTGATGGCGAAATGGCGGTACTGCTCTGTCTTGTTTGTCGGCAGACCCAGACTCTTGAGTCGCTCTAGTAGAGTGCTCTTCTGCTTTGGTGGCTGAACAGCTTCTATCAGTGCTAGTGTTACCGGTCCCATCATGTATCCTTTAAGATGGCCTGATACCCTTCGGCTTCAAGTAGCTTGACGAGTTCCGGTCCACCGGTCTTGACGATCTTGCCATCTTGCAGGATATGGATATAGTCAGGATGGATATAGTCAAGGATGCGGCTGTAGTGGGTGATGACTAAAAAGCTTCGTTTCCCGTCTTTCATACGGTTTATCCCCTCTGCGACCGCTTTAAGTGCATCGATGTCCAGACCTGAATCTATCTCGTCAAGTAAGATGACATCAGGCTCCAGCACCTCCATCTGTAAGATCTCATTGCGTTTCTTCTCTCCGCCGGAGAAGCCGTCATTAAGCGATCGCGAGATCATATCGGGCTTCATGCCAAGCTGCTCTGCCTGCTTGCGCATAAGTCGGAGAAACTCAGCCGCATTGAGCTCCTCTTTTCCCTCATGAGTGCGTTTGGCATTAAGCGCGGTACGCAGGAAGTAGGCATTATTGACACCGGCGATCTCAGTCGGGTTTTGAAAACTCATAAAGATACCCTCCAGTGCACGCTCTTCCGGTGTCATCGCCAGTACATCTTTTTCCTTATAGAGGATCTCACCTTTAGTCACCTCTATCTCATAGTGTCCGACGATGGCTTTTGAGAGTGTTGATTTACCGGCACCATTAGGCCCCATGATGGCATGGACCTTTCCAGATTCAAGCTGAAGGTCCAGCCCCTTCAGGATCTCTTTATTGTCTATCTTTGCATGAAGGTCTACTATCTTCATCATCCTACACTTCCTTCCAGAGTCAGATTTAACAGCTCTTTAGCTTCGACGGCAAACTCCATCGGAAGCTGATTAAAGACCTCTTTGCAGAAGCCATGTACGATCATCGAGACAGCGTCCTCTTCGGTGATGCCGCGTTGACGCAGATAGAAGAGCTGCTCATCGCTGATCTTTGAGGTAGTCGCTTCGTGTTCTATCACTGCCATAGCGTCTTGAGACTCAAGGTAGGGAAAGGTATGCGCACCACAATCCGGGCCGATGAGCAGACTGTCACACTGACTGAAGTTACGTGCACCGGATGCGTTTGGGCCTACTTTTACCAGTCCCCGATAGCTGTTCTGTCCCTTCATGGCGGAGATACCCTTGGAGATGATGGTGGAGCGGGTGTTCTTTCCGAGGTGTATCATCTTTGTCCCGGTATCAGCCTGCTGGGCGAGGCTGGTCACCGCAACGGAGTAGAACTCACCAACCGAATTATCTCCTTTTAGGATGCAGCTTGGATACTTCCAGGTGATGGCGGAACCGGTCTCTACCTGTGTCCAGGAGATCTTGGAGTCGTCACCTTCACAGATGCCGCGTTTGGTGACGAAGTTATAGATGCCACCTTTACCGGTCTCATCTCCAGGGTACCAGTTCTGGATGGTCGAGTATTTGATCTCCGCATCTTTTTTGGCGATAAGCTCGACGACGGCGGCATGGAGCTGGTGCTCATCACGCTGGGGAGCGGAACAGCCCTCATTATAGGAGACATAACTCCCCTCATCAGCGATGATAAGGGTGCGTTCAAACTGTCCGGTATTGAGTGCGTTGATGCGAAAGTAGGTGGAGAGCTCCATCGGACAGCGTACACCTTTGGGGATGTAGACAAAGGTCCCATCGGTAAAGACCGCAGCGTTAAGTGTCGCAAAGAAGTTATCAGTCATAGGGACTACAGAAAACATATACTCCTGGACAAGCTCCGGATGTTCACGCATCGCGTCTGAGATGGAGCAGAAGATGATGCCCAGTTTACTAAGTGTGTCGGAGAAGGTGGTCTTGACAGAGACAGAGTCAAAGACGGCGTCTACTGCGATACCTTGCAGCATCTTCTGCTCTTCAAGCGGGATACCCAGCTTCTCATAGGCTTCTAAGATCTTTGGGTCGATCTCATCCAGCGTTCCCGGTGCTTTTTTAGGAGCGGTGAAGTAGGAGATGCTCTGATAATCGATAGGC
>JAUWRZ010000501.1 GCA_030610325.1 Sulfurimonadaceae bacterium
TGACAAAGACTCATCGGAGCAGATCATCTTGTTGATGCTCGATGAACTCAGTGATATCGCCGGGATGCAGATAGTCTTGACTCTCTTTATCGCCGCGGCTATTGCTGCTATCATGTCCACTGTCGACTCCGCTATGCTCGCCATCGCCTCACTCTTCACCCAGGACATCTACCGTCGTCAACGTCCGGGTGCTTCACAAAAAGAGCTCACCTACATCGGTAAACTCTTCTCCTGGGGATTGATGGCCCTTATGGTCTACCTCGCCATCTCCCTGCCAGCGACTATCTGGTGGCTGATCCAGATAAAACTGGAGATACTCTGCCAAATCGCTCCGGCTATCATGCTCGGAGTCTGGTTCTCTACACTCCAGCCAAAAGCAGTATTGGCAGGACTTCTTGTCGGTGTCGGCATCACCCTGCTATTCTTACTTACACCACTACCATCCAAACCTCTTGGTATCCATGCCGGAGTGTGGGGACTGACACTTAACTTTATGGTCGTCTGGAGTCTGCATCTCAGAAGCCTGCGTCAGGCATAAACGAAATCGTACTACTTTTGATGCATGCGTAAAAAGTAGTTCACTATTTAAGACTTGCCCGGATATCAGCTATCGATATAAACAGCTTGTTATTCTCATCTTTAAAAGGTACGAATCCAAACTTTTCATAAAAAGCAGAGACTCCATCTTTAGCATCGACAACCACCAGAGGAAATCCAACACTCTCACTAGCAGTCAGTAACTTTTTCAATGCATCTACAAGTAACCATGAGCCTAGACCTCTGTTCGCATGCCGCTTGTCAACAGCTGATCGGGCAAGAAGAGCTGCCGAGTTATTGTGCTTATGTTTTTTTTGTAGACCTGATGATAGTGAGCCTAGATCGACAGTGATCATGGTCAATGTATAAAAACCCATTATCTGTTTTTTGTTCTCATCATCCTCTATGACAAAGGTTCGGCTGTTGTCCTTAGAAGATTGTTGATTTGCGATGAGTCGTAAGTAGTTGTTTAGTACATCGACACCACAATCAAAACTTTTACGATCATGTCGATTTTTGTCAAGAGCGGTACTGAACATCAGTTACTCTTGGACTCATATGCCTTAAATGCCTGATTTAACCTTTTATTTGGTTCAGCTGGTCTATCCAAGGACTCAATAAAAAGCTGTGCATCTTCTTTACTAAGAGATAAGACCTCTTCATCTTGCATGATCTTTTTTGCCTTCTCTATAGCAGCGTTCAATACAAAAGAGTTAATACTGGATATCCCGATCAAGGCAGCAGCCTTTGATAACAGTTCCTGAGTCTCTGCACTTACTCTAGCGGTGATACGGGGTGATGATACAGTCATCTATTCTCCTTTTATGTGTCATTTTGGCACATAAAAAATAGTATATCGTCTTTTATGTATTAAAGTCAATTACGGATCTTTCGTTAGACCTGCCACTGCTCTTGATCAGATTTCTTCCATAGCTTTGGTAAGTGCTTCTTATAGTACTCTTCACCAATGAAGCAGCGCTTTTGACATGATGTTCTCTGATCAACGTTACCCAGATGACATTGCTGTCATCTGGGTAACGTGCTTCTATAATGCAGTGATGACTTCATGCGCTTGACCTGAAAGTCTCTCTTTTAACTCAATGCGCCTTTGATCATAGAACTTAAACGTCTCCCAGAGCCCGCCACTGTATCAAAACGTCTTGATGCCATTTTTGGCACTGATACCTGCAGCACTCAACATGACTACTTTCGCCACTCTTTCCCCCTTCTATCTGAACACCTGCTGTCGAGATATAACCCTTGATAGTAAAGTATAAAGAAGAGTCTGGAGCACTCTTGCAAGACTGGAGATCTTGAGTCGTGGACATCGTTCAGCCCGGTCTACCCTATCTCTACCCCACTCTTGATGATGTCGAGTCCA
>JAUWRZ010000370.1 GCA_030610325.1 Sulfurimonadaceae bacterium
ATGGATTTAGTCCTGATAGTGTTGGCGATATTGATATATTCATCAAGGGCACCATCAGCTGTCTGAACGACACCAATACCATCATTGGCATTTGAGATAGCCTGACCAAGACCTGAAGCCTGTTGACGCAATGTATCAGCAATTGCCATACCAGATGCATCATCTGCAGCAGTATTAATACGTAGACCGGAACTTAGGGATTGAAGACTTTTGTCAAGACCGAGGTTGGTTTTCTGAGCGTTCATGTGCGAGTTCATCGCAGCAATGTTTGTGTTGATTCTAAAACCCATGATAAATCCTTTTATCGTTTAGAGCGTGAAGCTCTTTAGTTATTTTCAGCTTCCTTGCTGATTAGGACTAACATCGGCGATCTGAAAAAAAGCTTTAATATTTTTAGAATACACCCTCCTATATCCTTTAATATAGAGTACATAGCAAGCATCTTTTAGAAAACCTGCAAGGTTTTCTGCTAAACTTTCACACTTTTATCACTCTAGACTATAATGCATAGGAAGACCACCTTGGATCTAATAATCGTCGAATCACCTGCCAAAGCACGTACAATCAAGAACTTTTTGGGAAAAGGCTATGAGGTCATCGCCTCAAAAGGCCATATCCGAGATCTGCCAAAATCCCGTTTCGGTATCAAAGTAGAGGGTGAGGAACTCATCCCTCAATACAGTGTTGCCAAAGAGAACAGTGCCACTGTCAAAGAGATCCAGGGTCTGGCAAAGAAAGCAGATACCATCTATATCGCGACCGATGAGGACCGCGAGGGTGAAGCGATCGGATGGCACATCGCCCATGCGATCAAAAAAGACCCGGAAAGCCTGCCACGCATCGTCTTTCATGAGATCACGAAGACAGCGATCAGCCATGCGCTTGAAACAGCTCGTGCGATCGATATGGACCGTGTCAATGCCCAACAGACACGTCGTCTACTTGACCGTGTTGTCGGTTATAAACTCTCCCCACTGCTCGCTTCAAAGATCCAAAAAGGTCTCTCAGGCGGACGGGTACAATCATCTACACTAAAGATAATCGTAGACCGTGAGCGAGAGATCAAAGCCTTCATACCTGTAGAGTACTGGACGATCGACACCGCTTTTGTCCCAGGCATCGATGCGAACCTTATCACTTATGAGGGGACAAAGCTTCAAAAGCTCTCGATCAAGACCAAAGATGAAGCCGAAGCGATAACAGCCAGTATCAAGACCCAGGCCTTTATCGTAGCCTCCATAGAGACTAAAAAACGAAAGACCTCTACACCTCCACCATTTATGACATCTACCCTGCAGCAGACCGCATCAAGCAAACTCGGCTTCTCTCCAAAGAAGACCATGATGATCGCACAGTCGCTGTATGAAGGAGTCAAGACGCCTTCTGGGACATCCGGTGTCATCACCTATATGCGTACAGATTCACTGAACATGGCAGAAGAGGCCGTCAGTGCTGCACGCAGTACCATCGAGAACGCGTATGGAGAGAAGTACCTTCCTCAGACCCCAAAAACATATGGGAAGAAGTCAAAAGGGGCACAGGAGGCTCACGAAGCCATACGTCCTACTATGCTTGAATATACTCCAGCCATCGCAGCGCAATACCTCAAACCGGAGGAGCTAAAACTCTACCGTCTTATCTACAACCGCTTTCTTGCCTGCCAGATGCAAGACGCTATCTTTGAGCAGCAGAGCATCCTCTTCAAGGGTCAGACAGCTGAGTATAAAGCCAACGGACGTAAACTGATCTTTGACGGTTTTTACAAAGTACTCGGGACCGATGACAAAGACAAGTTGTTGCCTACCCTTAAACAGGGTGATCCAATAGATATCGAGAAGATCGCACCTATACAGCACTTTACCGAACCACCTTCACGCTATTCAGAAGCAAGTCTGATCAAAAAGCTTGAAGCAGAGGGGATCGGACGTCCATCGACTTATGCACCGACCATCTCCACACTGAGTGCCCGTAACTACATCACGATCGAAAAGCGTCAGATCATCCCGACTGAGATCGCATTTACCGTGACAGAGATGCTTGAGAAGCACTTTGCTGAGATCGTCGATGCCAGCTTCACTGCCAATATGGAAGAGGTCCTCGATAAGATCGCCTATGAAGGTAAAGATTGGCAGAAGGTCCTGCATGACTTCTACTTCCCCTTTATGGAGAAGATCGCCAAAGGTAAAGAGGAGATCGTCAGTCTGAAGATCGCGAAGCCCCTTGGACGCAACTGTCCACAGTGTGGTTCGGAACTACTTCTGCGATCGGGACGTTATGGTAATTTCATCGCCTGCAGCGGTTTTCCAAAGTGTAAGTATACAGAGCAGGTAGAAGAGGACGGTGAGACGAAAGCTGCTCCCCAAGAAGAGAAAAGTGATGAGAAGTGTGACAAGTGCGGTAGCGCTATGGTGGTCAAAAATGGACGCAATGGTAAGTTCCTGGCCTGTAGTGCCTACCCGGAGTGTAAGAACACCCGTTCACTTGAAGCACAAAAGACCTCTGAGGTCCCTTGTCCTGAATGTGGAGGGAACCTGCTCTGGCGTACTTCACGCAGAGGTGCATTCTGGGGTTGTGAGAACTATCCAAAATGTAAGTTCATCTCCAAGTTCGAACCGACCGACAAGAAGTGTGAACAAGAGGGCTGTGACGGCATACTCGCGCAGCGCACCTATCGTGGTAAAGAGGTCTATGAATGCACCAAGTGTAAGAATCGTACACCGGTAGAGAGTGATGGCTCAGCAGAAGCAGAGACAACAGAGACAACAGAGACAGCAAAGTCAGAAGAGGGAAAATAGGAAATGGAAAATAGGAAATGAGTCACTCCTGCAAGAGACAGCCTCTTCCAACCATCCTCCATTGACTATTTCCCCACTTTCCACTTCCCACCTAATGTCAAAGCTGTCACATGAGAATAGGGATTCTCTCTGATACCCATACTAAGACAGAACGTTCTCGCAAAGCGATAGAACA
>JAUWRZ010000427.1 GCA_030610325.1 Sulfurimonadaceae bacterium
AATGTGCATCATATGCTTAAGAAAAAAGGGATCCGTGATAAGTTCGAGTTGACGTTCTTCGCACCAATGGAGAAGCCTGGCGCACGTATGGGACCGCAAGCGCTGAAGATGATGGATGTCTTCTTCACTAAGCTCAGCATCAACAAGCACTTTGGCAAGAAGTTCAAAGGTTTTGAACCTGATGGTATCATCTTCGAGGATGACACAAAGCTTGAGAGTGATTTCACGATGTTCATCGCTGCTGGAAATGGACACCCGGTACTTCAAAACTCAGACCTTCCACTGGACGCGGCGGGTTATGTCAAGATCAATGACTACTCGGAAGCCGAGCATGACTTTGATGAGTCTCTAGAGAACTACAATGTCTTTGCGATCGGTGATACCGCTGCACTCGAAGGTCCGGACTGGCGTGCCAAACAGGGCCATGTCGCTGAGGTGATGGCAAGAAACGTCGCATTTAACATCGCAGCCATGGAGAGTGGTGACGTCGAGCGTAAAGGGTATGAGAAGCATCTGAACATCCTCTGTGTCATGGATAGCGGTGATGGCGCAGCCTTTGTCTACCGTGATGATAAACGCGGACTGATGATCCCTATGCCATTTGTCGGTCACCTGATGAAAAAGGGGTGGGGCTGGTACTGCCGAAACTCCAAACTTGGTAAGATACCTAGAATCCCTGGGATGTGAGTTCGCCGTTAGAAACGCCAACTGCTTGGCGTTTCGGCGAACGAAACCGGAAGCGATGTGCGTAGCACCGCTGCAGGCTTAACATCAATAGCTCACCGGTTGAAAAGTCAACGTGAACTGCTTCACGTTGACCCGAACGAAACCGTAGGTGATGTGCGAAGCACCACCGGAGGCTTAACATCAAATGAACGCTGGGAGCACGTTTTTAGCTGCGAAACCAAGCTTGCCGAACGAAGTGAGCTGCGCGGCTTAACATCAATAGTTCACCGGTTTAGACTATTGATGCTATTTTACTCCTTACAGACGTGAGGTCACTCACGTCTGCTTAACAGGAGGTATCATCAATGATCTACCGCTTCTGATGTCAGTGATGAAGCACTACGCTTTATTGAAACTGAACAACAGCTATCCACAGTATAGAGCTATTTCGAAGTTATCATTCTAAAGTAGAACATTTATCCTATCAGCATCAAAAAAACAATA
Organism: Sulfurimonadaceae bacterium; assembly: GCA_030610325.1. Lineage (GTDB taxonomy): Bacteria > Campylobacterota > Campylobacteria > Campylobacterales > Sulfurimonadaceae > BB26. The sequence goes on from JAUWRZ010000427.1 coordinate 1,171, forward strand.
AAAAAGAGAAGGTACTATATGTACGCAGCCCCATTAAAGACTAATAAAGAAGATGCCGCGATCACGACAGTGTTCGGTAAGGCCAAATGGTTTGGTATTTACAACCCGGCAGATAATAGTATAACTGTGATCCCTAATGAGGAGAATGGCCCAGCTATTATCGGAAAACTAAAAGAAGCAGGTGTGACGACTCTCTTGACAAAGCATCTCGGTGGTAGACCGCTGCAGATCGCACATAGTATGGGGATGAGACTCTTTTACCCTGGTGATGAGCGGCTTACCCTCATCGAAGCGGTGGCCAAGTCACAACAAGGTGTCCTCGAAGAGATCACAGCGAGCAATGTAGAGAAGTTTCACAATTAAATAAGGATAAGACTGATGCAAGAGAGACTGTTTAAAGAGAAGTACCCGATCCATACGATCGAGATCGCAAAGAGTGAGACAGACTATAGTGATGTCGATAGTATCGTCGCGACTATCGCTGAAAAAGTAGAGGCGCATCCTGTGACCATCTATATAGGGATCTTTGACCACTATACACATACGAGTTCATTGGCAGACGGCGAGATCGCCCCAGATATCTTGGATGCTAAAAATGTCCTTTTCTGTTTTGGAAAAGAGCTCAAAGACCCGATGGTCCTGGCAGTCCGTCCCCGTGCAATAGGTGTCGCAGAGATGCCTGAGAGTTTTGTCCTCTCTTTTCTGGAAGCTCCGAACCTGGCAGCCAACGAAGCGATGCAAAAGTGGTGTAAAGCTATTAAGAACGTTTAAGAGGGCAATAGAGGCATCGTATACTTTCATCACTCTTCATCATAAGAGACATCAGATGAAAGGAGATACGATGACAGACGATCGCTCAAAAGACCACACACTTCCCCTTTAAACAAGCTAAAAACTCAAATATTCATACGAAATCGATCTTTTTTCGGTATAATCACGGTTCTCAATAATTGAGAATTTTACATAAGGAGTCCTCTGATGCCAAAGATGAAATCAGTTAAAGGCGCTGTCAAGCGTTTTAAAGTGAAGAAAAATGGTTCTATCAAACGTGGTACTGCTTTCCGCAGCCATATTTTGACCAAGCAGGATGCAAGCACTCGTTCTAAGCAAAACTCGCCGAAGACGATCGCTAAAGCTGACGCAAAGAACATCAAAGCGATGATCAACTAAGATTGATCTAAACAATTCTCCAGTCAGACTGGGCAAGTCCGTTAATAGTACGGCACCTATGCACTTCATAGTGACAGGGTAAAGAAAAGGAAAAATATGCCAAGAGTAAAGACAGGTACTGTACGTAGAAAACGTCATAAAAAAGTACTAAAACAAGCCAAAGGTTTCTACAGCGGTAGACGTAAGCATTTTCGTAAAGCGAAAGAGCAGATCGAACACAGTATGGTATACGCATACCGTGACCGTAAACAGAAGAA
>JAUWRZ010000107.1 GCA_030610325.1 Sulfurimonadaceae bacterium
GATACCATTAACGTCGATCCGAGTAACATCTTGTACATATGGCTTCCTTTGGCTACAGGACCTGCCCACAGGGTCCAATATAGCACTAAAGATATTTTGTGATGTGTGGGGACTTTATGTAAAGTCATTTAACGACTTTATTTGAAGATAATACGCTAATATTAATAAAGACTATATAAAGTACTTCTAATATGATGCTTTTAGTGAGGCTTAAGATGATAGTTTTGAGGTAATACTGTTGCATAATACCGTTTTGATCGTTATGATAGTGAAAAAAGATGAAGATGGGGAAGAGATGATAGATCAGGATAGGGAGATTTGTGTCTGTAATTCACTGGACATGCGTGAGATAGCAGAGTGTATTAAGATAAATGATTTTAAGACGGTCGAGGAGATGACGGCGAACGATGACTGCCCGATGGGGGACAAGTGTGAGAAGTGTGTCGAGGAGGGCTATGAGTATGATGGTCTCTCTTTATCGATGGTCCTTTCACTGGTAAAACAGGGCCGTATATGAGACTACAGCTTTTGATGCAGTGTTCTTTGGAAGAGCCCCTACAAAGGGCTTGAAAAGTACCATTTCACATATTATTTTCCATTAGGTAAACACTTTTTTAAACTATTGTTTTTGGTTGTAAAGATTTTGCCATCCGCATAAGTCAGATCATGTATAATGGATCTAGATACTATTATTAGGAGATGACAAATGAAAAAAGTTGGACTCTTGCTGTCTGTTATGGCAGCTTCGACGATCGCTTCGGCAGCTACGTATGATTATGAAGTGACACCGCTTCTCGGTGGTGTCTGGAAAGAGGGTAATCTACAGCTCGATAACGAACTCACATTGGGAGCTGAGTTACAGTTTAATGATATGTTTGAAAGCGCTATCAAGCCAGAGCTTTCTGTTTTGTACTCACCTGGTGTGGATTATAAGGGAGACAATGGCGATACCGACTTCTTGCGCTTTATGGTCAATGGTGTCTATGACTATAAGACAGAAGGAAAGGTGACTCCGTTTGCCAAGGCTGGTCTCGGTTATGAGCATATGTCAGATAGACTCTATGATAATGAGAGTGGTCTTTTTGCTGATGTAGGTGCTGGTGTGAAGTTCCCGATCACGGAGCAGGTCGCACTGAAACTTGAAGCACTTTACATGATAAAACGAAATGATAATCGCTGGGACAACAATCTGGCCGGACTGGTCGGTATCACATTCGCATTTGGTGCGCAAGAAGCAGCGGCGACAGGTGCAGCTGCTGCCGTAGCTGCTGTTGCGGTCACATCAGATGATAGCGATGGTGATGGTATAGCTGATGCAGATGATAAGTGTCCAAATACGCTGGCAGATGTAGCAGTAGATGGCTCAGGCTGTGCACTTGATGCAGATGGTGATGGTGTAGCAGATTCCCTTGACAAGTGTTCGATGAGTCCAGAAGGTATCAAGGTCGATGCTTCCGGATGTCCACTTGACAGTGATGGTGACGGTGTGGCTGATCATCAGGACAAGTGTGCTGATACGCCATCTGGTGTGGCAGTAGATAGTAACGGATGCCCACAAGAGAGCGATGATGACGGTGATGGAGTCTTTGGTGCAGCTGACAAGTGTCCAAATACGCAAAAAGGCCTGGCTGTAGATGAGAACGGTTGTCCTCGTACTATGGACCTTGCGCTGACATTTGAGTTCAACTCAGATAAGGTCGATGCGGCTTCACAGGAACGAGTCAAAGCCTATGCGACATTTTTGAAAGAGAACCCAGCTTATAATGTCAAGCTTCTTGGACACACAGATAGTATTGGTTCAGTCGAGGCCAATCAGGTGATCTCAGAGCGCCGTGCAAACGCTGTCAGACAGATGCTTATTGATGATGGTGTAGATGCTTCACGTGTCACTGCCGAAGGTCGAGGTGAATCTGAGCCGATCGCAGACAACATGTACAAAGAAGGTCGCGATAAGAATCGCCGTATCTCCGCAGAGCTTTCGCAGTAAGCGACACTCTGTATTGATGGCTCTCCGCCATCAATCAATAAAGGACCCTCTAAAGACTAAGGTCTTTAGAGGTCTACTTCTTTCTCAGACTACTCTGTCTGAGAACTTAGTCATAAACTTCTGGATCTTCGGTGCTATAACTGCCTGACAATACCCTTGTGAACTATTTAACGCATAGTAGTCTTGATGATACTCTTCAGCCGTGTAGAACGTCGGTGCTGGTGAACGTTCTGTGACGATCGTATCTCTAAGTACTTTTTGCTGCTCGGCGATAGATGCCTCTGCACTCTCTTGCTGTGCGGCATCCTGGTAGTAGATGACAGAACGGTACTGAGTCCCACGGTCAGCACCTTGCTGGTTGAGTGTGGTCGGGTCGTGGATGACCCAGAAGATATCGAGGATCTCACTAAAACTGATGATGTCCGGATCAAAGGTGATCTCGACGACTTCAGCATGACCGGTGGTCCCTGAACAGACAGACCGATAGTCTGGGTCGGCTCCTGGCCCGCCTGCATAACCGCTTACGGCTGACTTGACACCTTTTACCTGGGCATAGACCGCTTCAATACACCAAAAACAGCCGCCGCCAAGCAGCGCTACTTCTTCTTTTGCCATTATCTATCCTTTAATGTTGTATACATCATGCTCATCATCGGTAGTGATAGACCATGTCTTTGTGCTTCACGGACTATATAGCCGCTTAATGTCTCGAGTTCCGTACTACGATGCTGCTGAAAGTCAAGATGCATAGAGGTAGAGGCATCTTTAGGCAGTGAGGCTGCCGTAGCAAGTGCTTTGTCGACCTCACCACTAAGATCGATGCCTTTTTTCCACGCAAGACTCTCTATCTCCTGAAGCAGTGATACTGTCTCTGCGGTATGTTGGTCATACACGCTCTGGATGCTCTCATCAAAATAGGAGGTGAGGGTGGCAAAGGCAGAGATAAAGAGGTACTTCTTCCATAGGGCTGTCTCTATGTCAGGTGGGGTCTTTGTCCTGAGTTTTGCTTCTCCAAGCAGCCAGTCGACATAGATCGTCTCGTCCTGAAAGCCTTTACCGCCAAAGACGGCGGCAAAGACCTTACCCTCTTTTCGGATGACACCGGGACTTTGAAGATGTGCCAGTATGTAGACAGCACCGTTCATGACTCTGGCATCTACCATATTGCTGATCGTCTCGGTATGTTCTATGCCATTGGAAAAAGGGATGATGACCGTACTCTTGTCGATGTTCTTTCTCAGTGACTCTATCATGAGAGGGATATCATAGCTTTTCACACACAGCAGCAATAGGTCATAGATACCCTTCGCTTCATCTGCTTCGTAGATATGGGTCGGCTTAGCTATGAAGGTAGTGCTGTCTTCGATGATCTTTAGTCCGTTGTCTTTGATAGCCCGAGCATGCTCACCCCGTGCGATGAAGGTGATCTTCTGTTTGGGCTGCAAAGCACATAACATTGCCCCGATATAGCCACCGACTCCACCAATACCTGCTACTGCGATCTTCATAGTCACCTCGAATATTTGCGATATCATAGCAGAAGTGTCTATAACAAAGCATAATCACTTCTCTATTGATTATCCGGTATTAATATAAAATGCAATACCATCTATGCAGGGTTATTAGAGATGCCCTAAAGTAAGGATCTGCATATGAGTCTTTCTATCAGTACTCAAGTCCCTGAATGGTTTGGCAAGTGTGTCAAAGCAGTACGCAGTGTTGTGTCTGAAGGGATCTGGAAGGAGTCCCTGAAGTCGCGTCTTTTGCAGCAAGAGGACCTGATCGAACTACTTGAGATCGTCTCAGAGATCAACAAGCTGCAACTGCAGTCTCTAAGTCAGGCTGAGCTGTATGAACAGGTCTGTTTAAAGCTGGCCGATTATTCACATTATGCTGTAGTCTGGATCGGTCTGATAGATGAAGATGGTGTCGAAGTCAATGTCATACAGAGTGAGGACCGTGCCATCCCAGCCTATCTGAGTGAGGGGTTTCGTGTCAGCATGGATGAGGATGATCCGACTTCACAGGGGCCAGTCGGACAGGCTCTGTTAAAGGCGAGGACAACGCTGATAGAAGATACGCAGACCAATATCCGATTCCGCCCTTGGAGAGAGCGTGCAAAGAGATCTGCTATCAAGTCTGTCCTCTCTATCCCTCTACAGACCTCTTCCGATGTCCCGCCAAAGGGTGCCATAGCGCTCTATACGACAAAGCAGTATGAGTATAGCTCTGATGAGATCGCGATCCTCGAGGAGCTGGTACAGAGTATTGCTACTTCGATAGCCCTCTCAGAAGAGAACAGTGCACGGATATCATTCGAACAGGCACTGAAAGCATCGACGAGCTTACTTGAGAACATCGTATCGAACGTACCTGTACGTATGTTCTGGAAAGACCGTACCCTTCGCTATCTTGGGTGTAATGAGCTTTTTGCACAGGATGCGAGAGTGCCAAATAGTGCTGCGATCATAGGTAAGTCTGATAGTGAACTGATCTGGAGCGAGAACGCAGAAGAGTATAACAGAGATGACCGGCATATTCTTGAGACAGGTGAAGCTATCGTCAATCGTGTCCAACAGCAGGGAGAGAAGTGGCTGTTGAGCAATAAAACGGCACTTAAAGAGTCTGATGGTTCGATCATCGGTGTGCTGGGGAGCTATATGGACATCACACAGCAGCAGCTGGCTCAGCACTATCTGCAGGACAATGAGGTACGTTTTAGACAACTGCTTGAGCAACTGCCCAATATCTCGGTCCAGGGTTATGATCGGGAGCATAGAGTGACCTACTGGAACAGAAGCAGTGAGACTCTTTATGGCTATAGCAAGGAGGAGGCCCTTGGAAAGAGACTGGAGTCGCTGATCATACCTGAGTCGATGCGTGAAGGGGTCAGCAAAGGTATAGATGATTGGTTTGAAAAAGATATTGCTATCCCTGCCGGTGAGTTACGGCTTCAGCATAAAGATGGGATGATGATCGATGTCTATTCATCACATGTCCTGTTAAAGCATTCGAGTGATAAGCCGGAGATGTTCTGTGTGGATATCGATCTGAGTAAGCAAAAAGCCACTCAGGAACGACTTCAGGAGATGGCTGACTTTGATGCACTGACGACGCTTCCAAACCGGCACCACCTCAATGAGTACCTTAAGACACTGATCAGCCGTGCAAAGAGTAAGAACATCCACTTTGGCCTTTTCTTCATCGATCTGGATAATTTTAAATATATCAATGATACTTTTGGACATGGGTTTGGTGACCTTATACTGGTAGAGGTAGGAAGACGTCTGAAGTCAGCACTGCGTGAGTATGACTTTGTAGCACGTTTTGGAGGAGATGAGTTTGTCGTCACTGTCGAGTGCAGTGAAGAGATCATCATCTCTTCGCAGATCGCACAGAAGATCATTGATCTGCTAAGTACAGTGTTTATCATCCGGGAAAAAGAGCTGTATGTGACAGCAAGTATCGGTATAACGCTTTATCCGGAGAACGCACAAGATGCCAAAGAGCTTCTAAAGCAGGCTGATATCGCGATGTATCAAGCTAAAGATGAGGGTAAGAACCGTTTACATTTCTATTCACAAGAGTTAAACAGAAGACTTGAGTCTATGCTCGAGATGGAGCATAGACTACGTGCTGTGATCGCTGAGAGGGGGTTAGAGCTCTATTATCAACCTCAGATCGATCTTGTCACCAAAGAACTTGTGAGTTGTGAGGCACTGCTTAGATGGTATGACAGGGAGAGTAAGCAGTTCATCCCGCCAGACGAGTTTATCCCGGTAGCGGAGAACACTCAGTTAATAGGCGCTATCTCAAAGTTTGTCATCGATGAGGCTTCGCAACGGCTTGCGCAGTGGCAGAGAGAAGGTCGTAAGAGAGTACGGGTCGATATCAATCTACCCGTAACGCATATCTATGATAAAGAGATAAGGGGACTTCTATTTGAGCGCATAGCAAGTTGCACGACAAAAGAGCACTGCCTGGGTATAGAGATAACAGAGACACAGTTGGCAGACTCTCAGGAGAGTTCGATCGTAGATGACCTTAATGCGTTTAAGGAGGTAGGTGTACATATCAGTATTGATGACTTTGGTACAGGTTACTCATCATTGAGCTATCTGATGGACCTGCATGTAGATACTATCAAGATCGATAAGCATTTTGTACAAAACCTTGATTCTAAGCATAATCAGACCCTGGTAAGATCTATTATCGCTATGGCTCACGCTCTGGGTTATGGGGTACTGGCAGAAGGGGTCGAGACGCAAGAGCAGGAGACCTTTTTACAAGAATCAGGATGTGATAGGGCTCAGGGTTATCTCTATCACAGGCCAATGCCGGCTGATGAGATGGAAAAGTTACTTTAGAAGGGTAAGACTGACGGATTAACTACTTACTACTTGACATTTAATCGTCAATTTATGTACTATTAGAGATCGATTTGAGCTGGCTGACTTTGCTGATGCTTTATAATAGACTATTGAATGGAGAGATATATGAAAAAAGTATTGATATTGGGTGGTGGTTTTGCCGGTGTGGAAGCAGCTATTTATTTACGAAAGAAGAAGATAGAAGTCACACTGGTAAGTAACAGAGACTATTTTTATATCTACCCGACATCGATATGGGTCCCGACAGGTGCAAGTAAGTTCGAGGATGTCTGTGTTCCTTTGGCCGACCTGCAAAAGGCACACGGTTTTGAGCTTATCATAGATGAAGTGACGCAGATCACATCAAAAGAGAAAAAAGTCGAGTTGAAAGAGGCCGGGACACTGGAGTATGAGTACCTTGTCGTCGCGATGGGAGCTGGCAAGATGAAGCACAAAGGGATGGAGAACACACTCTCTATCTGTGGTGTCCCTGAAGAGTCGCTCGATATCAAAGCCAGGCTTGATGAACTGATCGCCAAAGGCGGCGGTAAGATCGCTATGGGCTTTGGCGGTAATCCTCATGACACCTCTTCTGTCAGAGGCGGCCCGGCGTTTGAACTTCTTTTTAATGTGCATCATATGCTTAAGAAAAAAGGGATCCGTGATAAGTTCGAGTTGACGTTCTTCGCACCAATGGAGAAGCCTGGCGCACGTATGGGACCGCAAGCGCTGAAGATGATGGATGTCTTCTTCA
>JAUWRZ010000384.1 GCA_030610325.1 Sulfurimonadaceae bacterium
GATCAACCCTTTCTCCATCTTAACAGTCACCTATGATGGTAGGTTTTCTACATTTTCCCCAGAGCTGATCGGAGCTAACAGTCCAGAGTACGGTGATTTTATCTTTGGTGATGTGAATGATATCTCACTTGTGGATTCGGTGAAAAACAAAGATTTCAGATCTGTGTACACTGCTATTAATAAAGGTGTCGAGAACTGTATGAAAAACTGCGAGTATTACCCTTTTTGTGGAGGAGGTTCACCTTCTAACAAGTTCTTTGAGAACCATGATTTTTCCAGTACTGAGACGATGTCTTGCAGGATGCGAGATCAGGCTATCACTGATGTCGCATTCGATCTATTGAAAAAGGCTCTGTACACGTTAGTGGTTGGTATGGGATTTTTAATGATCTAATGCCCTAAATCAGGGGACTTGAAATCATAAAATCCACGAAAAAAGTACTTTCAACCATTAATGCGTACATAGCCTTGAAAAATGATAAATACCAAGTGTAAAGAGCGATCTTGTTGAATACTTGATGACCTTTAACTCTTCTCTATGGCACCACTGTCATCACAAAGCAGATACTTATCTGGTAGATTCTCCGGACCATACAAAGAACCCTCATCAGCTTTACGTTCAAACACACTTTTATGAATACGTGAGCCAGAAGCTATCTCGCGGTCGACTTTGATATAGATCTTTCCCAGACCACTGCGAGAGTCGTATAGCTTGCAGTTGGGATTTGGTGAGGTAAGTACCGGTTTTTTGTTCTCGGGCCAGAAACGCACTCCTGCCCCTCTTGCTTTTGCTTCCATCCATTGCAGGGAGATATCCGAGAGGCCGGAGCGGCGGTAGCCTCCGCCGATGTTTGAGTGTACTCCGGCAAACCAGACCTGTTCTATGGTCTGGCCTTCGACAGGGTGTTCGTCCCAGAGTTCAGGTTTAAAGATCTTGCGTTTCTCATCGATGGCGAGTGCCTGATAGCCAAACTTCACACCCTCAGATAGTCTGGCATCATGAAATCCATATAGACGTTGCGAAAAAGGGTTTAGACTATGAACAGCAGCTAAAGGAAAGCCCAAAGCTGAGACGGTGTCCCATACACCGATAAAGTGGACGTCATGATGGGACTCCTCTGTAGTCTCCCAGCAGTATTTCGCTTTAAAGGTACGTATGACTCTGTCATCGTCTTCTCCTTTGTAGATCTTGAACGCGCTGTTACTTCGTTCTCTATTCCTGCGTTTGAGTATGCCTGCTTTTTTTATCATACCGCCGAGACTACGCGCGGTGTAAGCTCCCCGGCTAAAACCAAAAAGATAGATCTTATCACCGGGCTCATAACTGTCTACAAGAAACTCATAACACTCCTGGATGTTCTTTGATATCCCTACACCAAAAGCAGCACCGGAGACCTTATAGAGACCCGTACCTACGCCCGGGTCATAAAAGGCTATCTGTTCTTCACTTCTTCTCTCTATCATCTTGTATAGTTTAAGGACATTGGTCGGGTACCCCTCATCTGTCTCATTACAGGTACCATCAGAGAATATGACTATGTTTTTCATCTTGATCTCCTTGCTTTGGATAAGGCTTCTATTATGATTCTAGCACAATAGTGATAGAAAAAACGATATATCCAAGAGGAGATAAGTATAGGAAATATCTATAGTACAAGTGCAACATATTTGCGACTATTTTGATGTATAATCATTAGAAGATGCCTGAACAGGAGGTGTGTGATGGCCTATCATTTTAAAAACCTGGTCTTTGAAGGCGGGGGTGTCAAGGGAATAGCTTACATCGGAGCGATGCAGGTACTCGAGGAGAAAGGGGTATTGGCAAGTATTGAAAGAGTCGGTGGTACATCGGCCGGTGCGATCAATGCAATACTGTTTGCCTTAGGTTATAGTATTGATGAGCAGCGAAAGATACTCAACAAACTTGATTTCAATGATTTTAAAGATGACAACAAAGGAGTGGCGCGTGATACTAAGCGTCTTTTAAATCAGTTTGGATGGTACAAGGGAGATTTCTTCCGTGAATGGATAGGCGGCTTTATAGAGCAGAAGCTTGGTAATGCCAATGCGACCTTTCGAGACCTCAGGGCGAATGGTGATCCGGATCTTTATGTCTATGGGACGAACCTGAGTACCGGTTTTGGTGAGGTCTTCTCTTTTGAGCATACTCCGACCAAGCGTCTGATCGATGCAGTACGTACTTCGATGTCGATCCCTCTGTTCTTCTCAGCAGTCAGAGATGCGAGAGATGATGTCTATGTCGATGGTGGCGTCTTAAACAATTTTCCGGTAAAACTCTTTGACCGGCAGAAGTATATCCATCCCAGTGACCAGCAGGTGATGGCCTTGAGTAGAAGCTACTATGATGAAGAGAACGAAAAGTTTCTAAAAGAGCATCCCTATAGCAGTCCCTATGTCTACAATAAACAGACACTTGGTTTTCGGCTTGATTCCAAACAGGAGATAGCAGTCTTTCGTGATGGCTCAGAACCTGTCCATCAAAAGATCGATGACTTCTTTGATTACGCTTTTGCCTTGGTCCATACCATCCTGGAGAGTCAGGGAAACGCACACATGCACAGTGATGACTGGCAACGTACGGTCTATATAGATACTTTGGGTGTCAGTACGATAGCATTTGATCTCTCTGACGAGAAGAAAAAAGAGCTGGAAGAGTCCGGTGCCCGTGGTGCAAGAGCATATTTTGAGTGGTTTGATGCTGCTGAGAACGACCCATTTAACCGTCCCTGAATGACTTTAAGAGAAAAGGATATATCATGGCAAAAGTAAACTATAAAAAGTCGTTGGCCAAAGAGTACATGGTGCTTTATAAAAGCTGTGAGATCGATGCCGGGCGTTTTGATGAGGTCGATAGGA
>JAUWRZ010000349.1 GCA_030610325.1 Sulfurimonadaceae bacterium
AAAAGACCTACTATCAAGATCATCTTTCTCATGTGGCTCCACTATAACTCAATATATGATAGTGATTTATACCTATTTTTCATTTAAAATAAGGATAAAAGGGCCTATGTCATGAGAGTATATCGTCCTTCTAAACAGTTATGTGAGATATCAATTGAATCTGAAGTATAGTGGAAGAGATGATAGTGAGTTTTAATGATATAATATTGCGATTTACTAAGCACTTTTACAAAGGAAAGTCAGTGGCTAATCTACAGTTCGCACAAAGACCTGATAAAAAAGACCAAGTAGAAAAACATGTCTATAAGTTGCTCATCGTAGATGATGACGAATCTGTTCACGTCATTACAAAAGCCGTCATCGGTTCTATGCGTTTTAAGACATATGGTTTTGATATCATGAGTGCATACAGTGCTGCTGAGGCCAAGGAGATGCTTCGTAAGCATGATGATATCGCTTTAGCTTTTGTCGATGTCATCATGGAGACTTCTGATGCAGGGTTACTACTTGTCGATCACATCAGAGATGTACTGAAATATGATCTCATCCGCCTTATCATCCGAACAGGGCAGCCTGGTGAAGCACCGGAGATGAGTGTCATAGACCGGTATGATATCGATGACTATAAAGAGAAGACTGAACTGACGGTCGAGAAGCTTTATACGACTATCCGGACTTCTATAAAACAGTATGTCCAACTCTGTGATCTGAAGAAAAAGTATGAGGATACCTACAAGCAGTTAACGACAAATCCACTTACCGAGCTACCTAACAGGATCAAACTAAATGAGGACCTTCTCACTAAAGACAGAGAGATCCTCGTGTTGATCGATATCATCGCTTTTAGTGCCATCAATGAGACAAATGGCTTTGAAGTCGGAGATACCATCCTTCAGGAGTTAGGGGCTTTCCTCTTTTCGATGTATTCTGGTAACTATGATGTCTATCATCTTGAAGCGGATGTCTTCGCTATCTTACTACCATCGATACTTCCCAAAAAGGCTGAAGAGCTTGTGATGGATATCAAAGACGATATAGCTGCACTTCATATCATCACCGACAATTTTGATAAGACGATCGATACTACCATTGGAGTGGCGTATGATGGGGAGAAGAACATCATCCAAAAAGCGGAACTTGCGCTAAATGAGGCGAAGCGGTCCGGAAAAAACCATATTCAGTTTTACAGGGATGACCTGAAGATCATCAAACATATCGAACAGACTCAGTATTGGGGTGCCTTGATCAAAGAGGCTCTGCATAAAGAGGATATTATCGCCTATTATCAACCGATCGTCGATATAGAGACCCATACGGTAGATAAGTATGAGATGCTGGCAAGGTTACGACATGATGGTAATATCTATACCCCATTTTATTTTCTTGAAGCTGCCAAGGATAGTGGGCAGCTATTTGAGATCTTTAAATATATGTTTGAGCAGGCCTGTAAGATAGTCTCAGATACTCCTGTACATCTAAGCATCAATATTGGAGATACTGAGTTAAATCATCCTGAGCTCTTCTCGTTCGTAGGGTCGACACTTGAATCGTATGGAGTCGAACGTACTTGGCTCTCTCTTGAGATCTTAGAGTATAACTCGGTAAGTGAGTTTGATCATATTAAAGACAATATCAACAGGTTGCATGAACTGGGTCTTGAGATCATCATCGATGACTTTGGTACGAAATGTTCCAACTTCTCGCAGTTGGAGAACCTGACTGTAAAAGTCTTGAAGATCGATGGCACTTATATCAAAGATATAGACAGCTGCAAGGACTCACAGATAGTCGTACGCACTATCAAACGATATGCTGACGAGAAAGGGGTGAAAGTCGTTGCCGAGTTTGTTCACTCAAAAGAGGTCTATGAATACATCAAAGCAATAGGGATAGACTATGCCCAGGGATACTATCTCGGCAGACCTGCGGAGAGGATCGATGACTTAGGTAAAAAGGGAGCCACGCTTTCATGAGGATCTATCAGATATCACTGCGGAGCTCAAGATGAGATACGAACTGACACAAGACGAGATCAAAGAGATGTTGGTAAATGTCGAACGTGTCGCTCACATCGGCTCATGGCGGTTAGACAGCAAGCATAATGATCTCATCTGGAGTGATGAGATCTACCGGATGTTCGAAGTCGACCCTCTGGAGTTTGGTGCATCGTATGAAGCGTTTTTGAATGCTATACACCCTGATGACCGGGATGCTGTCAATAAAGCCTATTTGACCTCGCTTGAGACTCAGGAGGCTTACCGTATAGAGCATCGACTTATGATGAAAGATGGGAGTGTCAAGGCGGTAGAGGAGTGGTGTGAGACCTCGTTTGATGAGGAGGGAGACCCACTTGTCTCTATCGGGACTGTTCAGGATATCAGTGAACGATGGGAAGCGCAGGAGAAGATACGTCAACAGAGTGAAAGGCTCCTGGAGAACAAAGAGGAGCTTGAAGAGCTCAACAGTAGTCTTGAAAGAAAAGTCAAAGAGCGGACCAAAAGACTTGAAGATACGTTAAATGAGCTTAGTCTGGCGCAGGCACAGCTTATCCAGACAGAGAAGATGGCAGCACTGGGAGGACTGGTGGCGGGTATCGCACATGAGATCAACACGCCCATCGGTCTTGGTATCACAAGTATGACACATTTTGTCGATGAGACTAAAAGGCTTAAAAAGCTCTACGATGAGGAGCAGTTGGGTGAGGATGAGTTCACTGACTATATGCACAGTGCCGGTAAGCTTGCATCCATCACCTATGAGAACCTCAAGCGTGCTGCCGGACTTGTCAAAAGTTTTAAGCAGATCTCAGTCGATCAGACGAGCGAGGAGAAGAGAGACTTTGATCTCAGGACCTATGTAGAGGAGACCTTGCTAAGCGTGCATAACCGTCTTAAAAACAGTAAGGTAGTCGTCGAGTCAGATTGCCCTACTGATCTCACCATCAACTCCTATCCGGGAGCCTACTCTCAGATCATCACCAATCTCGTCATCAACTCCATGACGCATGCCTATGATAAACAGGATGAAGGGACGATCTCTTTAGCGTTCACTTTAGAGGGTCCAGACCTTGAGTTTATCTATAAAGATGATGGCAAAGGGATAAGTGAAGCGCATCTTAAAAAGATCTTCGATCCGTTCTTTAC
>JAUWRZ010000169.1 GCA_030610325.1 Sulfurimonadaceae bacterium
ATTATCAGGAAGTGCATATGCTTCTCAACCGCCGCAGCGGCGGCTGGCCAACCTCCATATTTTCTACACCGCAGAACAAACCTTTTTATGCAGGCACTTACATCCCTCCCCATTCTCGTGAGCAGATGCTGGGCTTTACCGAACTTATCAAGATAATAGCCGAGAAGATAGCACAGAAAGATGCCGACCTTTTTAAGAACGCTGACGAGATAGAGCATTTCTTAAAGCCAGAAGAGCGTCCGACACAAGCTACCAAACTCACAGAAAACGTCGCAGCTACCTTTGTCAGACAGGCTGGTGACAACTATGAGCCGACCTATGGCGGTTTCTCTGCTAATACAAAGTTCCCACACACCTCTACACTCAACACCCTTTTAAACATCGCCCTGATCCGAGATGACAAAAAAGCACTTAAGATGGTCGAGCACACCCTTACCATGATGCAGCGTGGCGGGATGTATGATCTTGTCGAAGGCGGTTTCTGCCGCTACAGTGTCGATGAGATGTGGCTTGTGCCGCACTTTGAGAAGATGACATACGATAATGGCCTGCTCTGCCAGCTTTATACGCGCGCAGGCACCCATCTGAACAATGACTCTTTTTTACGGACTGCCAAAGAGATCGCTGATTTTATGCTCGATAAGATGTCCGAGAACGATCTCTTCTACTCTGCAAGTGACGCCGATACGAATGGTGAGGAGGGAGAGTACTTTGTCTATGGTGTGCAAGAGGTTCAGAGTGCTCTTCTAAAAGAGGGGTTCAATGAGAAAGAGGCATCGACTATTCTCGAAACATTAGAGATAACGACTGCCGGAAACTTTGAAGGACACTCCATCGTCCGATTGAAAGATGACGAGCGACCAGAGTGGTTTGAGCGGGTACGTACACTCCTAAAAGAGATCCGTAGTGCGCGTACCTACCCTTTTATCGACAAAAAGGTGCAGGTCTCATGGAATGCGATGATGATCAAAGCACTTTACCTACTTGCTCCACATAATAGTCGTTATCTCGAGAGCGCAGAGAGATCACTTGCTGCACTGTTGAGAAGTATGCATATAGACGGTCACCTCTATCACTCTACCCTGATCAACCGACCTCCAAAAGTCGATGCTTTTCTTGAAGACTATGCTTATATCGGTACGACCCTGATCACTGCATATGAGCAGACCTTTGATGAGGCTTATCTCATCCAGGCACAGCAGTTTGCCAATACCGCCCTTGAGAAGTTCTACGACAATGGTCGCTGGTACTTCAGCAGAGGAGAGTTTGTCACTGAAGCCGATACTGGGGACAGCTCTTACCCAGGTGCTGTCGGTATCATCGTAGACCTTTTGCTCACTCTTGGTACACTCGTAGAGGAGCGTTACCGACGCTTTGCCTACAAGACCATCGAGTACTACTCCATGAAGATGGGCAAGACACCCATCTACTTTCCCTACTTTTTCGATCAGGTACTTCGCCATCTCAAAGAGGACCGTGTAGTCAAAGCATCCGAGACGATGCTAAAAGACAACGCCCTGACACTGGCAAGGATCGACTATCCCTACACGATGAGACAGAGAGACAGTTCTGTGACGGATGAGTTCCTTATTTGTGGTATCAACAGCTGTTTTGCTACAACAAAAGAACCAAATATGATCGAAATAGAGATAGACAACTCCTTTTAATGGCACTTCTCATACAATGTGATAAAGTGTGCAAGGAGTCATAATGGGTAGCAAACGTGACATGATAGACGATGAACTAGATAATGGACGGGTCAAGGCTAAAGAGTTGATCCATCCAGACAGAAGGACTACAAAAGATGAGCAACAAAAAGAGCATGACAAACAGAATAAAAAGGGAAAGACAAATCGGGTCCCTGTCTGGGTCAAAGAGGAGGTCATCGAGTACGAAGATGATCTAAAGACCCTTCAGATCGAACTGCTGAAACTACAAAACCATGTCAAAGCCGAAGGTCTAAAGGTGATGATGATCTTTGAGGGGCGTGACGCTGCCGGTAAAGGCGGTACCATCAAGCGGATCACCGAGCACCTTAACCCCCGGGGTGCCCGTGTCGTCGCACTCGACAAACCTTCTGACATCGAAAAGACACAGTGGTATTTTCAACGATACGCCTCTCATCTTCCTGCTGCCGGCGAGATGGTACTTTTTGATCGAAGCTGGTATAACCGTGGCGGTGTCGAACCAGTCATGGGCTTCTGTTCTCAGGAGGAGCATACGGAGTTCTTACATGAGGTACCGGAGTTTGAACGGATGCTTGTCAACTCCAACACCCTCCTCTTTAAGTTCTACTTCTCCGTCTCTAAAAAAGAGCAGGCCAAACGTTTTGATAAACGAAAGAACGACCCTCTCAAACAGTATAAACTCTCTCCTGTAGATACCAAGTCTCAGGAGCTGTGGGATAAGTACACCATCGCTAAATATACGATGTTGCTAGCTTCACATACTGATCATGCGCCCTGGACCATCATCCGTTCAGACAATAAGAAAAAAGCACGGATCAACTGTATCAAGCATATTCTTGAACATATAGAGTATCCGGATAAGGTCAATAAGAAGATCCTTAAAAAAGATACAGACATCATGGTCAATGGGGACAAAGAGATCGAGAACATGGAGACCAGTATGTCGTTACAAAAGAGTGGTGATGAACATGGTTAAGAGGGACTCCTAACCACTAACGTGGAGGATAGACGACCAAGCCGTAATCATCCGTCAGTCGATAGAACATCGAATCAGCCGTGATATCAAGGTCTTTAAGTCTTCCAAGGTGTAACAGACTGTTCTTCTCAGGTTTGATCCCATACTCAGTAAAAAACCGCTTTATATTGACAAACTTCAACGCTTCGACATACTTATACTCAAACTGACTGTACAGGCGCATCTTCTCGGAACTAAAGATGTGAGCATCGATATGAAGCTGATCGGAAGCAAAACGGATAGGAAGATAGCCAGACAGGTCTGTCAGCTGTTCTTCAATATGTGCATACTTATCCGGAAGCCGCTCTTTTTGTAAAAAGATATATTTGTTGTTGAGTTTGATGTTTGGGGTCTGTTTCCAGTATTTATAAAGCGGGTTGGAGAGATGCAGTTTAGTCGATATCTCTTTCCAGAGCCAGTAGGTATTTAATGTGTCGGGCAGACGTGACATAGTAAACACCTCCTTAGCACTTGAGTCTAAAGAGTATCATACTATTATAAAACTAAATCGAACGAAAAAAGATCGTATTGCAGTGTAGCAGACTATGATCTTCCCTAAAGCAGATCAAATAGGCGCTTAGAGGAACTTCAATATCTCCGCTTCGATATCCTCTTTCTCTATCACAGACTTCTGTGTCACCTTCTTGTCGAAAAGGCCTTTTATCATTGGAGGGATAGTGATACCTGCCTCTTTTGCGATCGAGTTAAGCGCCTCGATGTCTTTGGTGTCATGCTCACCGGTAAGTGCATTGGCTATGGTAGGAGAGAACTTCGTCCACTCAGCAGTAGAGTAGATGATGGTCTTGAGCGGTTTCACACAACAGCTCTCATACGCTTTGAGACAAGTAGCAGTATGAGGGTCCATCAGATAACCATCTTCAAAGGCCTTACGGATATACTCCTTACCCTCATCACCGGTACAGTAATCTGCGACAAAGATATCTTGCAGCTGTACCAGCTCTTCTGATGTGAGTGCATACATCTTCTCGCTATCAAGCTGCTCCATCAATGCCTTTGTCCGCTCCGGCCCATAGAGGTCATAGAGTATGCGCTCGACATTTGAGGATTTAAGGATATCCATCGCCGGAGAGGTCGTAGGGATAAGCTCCTGACCACGCATATCATATCTACCGGTATTGACCAGATGAGTCAGGACGTTGTTCTCGTTCGAAGCGATGACCAGTTTCTCTACCGGAAGTCCCATCTTAAGCGCATAGTAACCGCCAAGTACATTACCGAAGTTTCCGCTTGGGACATTCAGATAGACATTCTCGCCAAGCGTGATGACATCCTGACGGACCAGCTCAAGGTAGTTGTGGATATGGTAGATGATCTGAAAGATGATACGGCCGAAGTTAACGGAGTTCGCCGCAGAAAGTGAGATATGCTTCTCTTTGAGCTTGGCTTTAAAGGTCTTTGAAGCCAGCAGCTCTTTCAATGCACTCTGTGCATCGTCAAAATTACCTTTGATACCGATGACTTTCAGATTTTTTGCATCCTCTGTCACCATCTGAAGCCGCTGGACATCCGATGTCCCTCCGGAAGGGTACATACAGGCGACTTTGACATTTGCGCGGTCTTTGAAGGTCTCAAGCGCTGCCGGACCGGTATCACCACTGGTCGCTGCGAGAATAAGGTAGTTCTCTTTGCGTTTTTGCGCTATCGAAGAGAGGATCACACCAAAAGGCTGAAGTGCCATATCTTTAAACGCACGGGTAGGCCCATGATAGAGCTCACTGACATAGAGGTTCTCTTTTATCTTTACGACAGGGACTGGATTGGCAGGGTCATCAAAAGTATCATACAGGGCCAAAGCCTCATCGATCACGCTGCTCTCGATATCGATCTCAAAAGCTTCCAACACTGCTTTTGCCAGACCTTTATAGTCCGAACCCACATGATCGCTTAAAAAGGACTCTCCAAGCTCGGGAAGCTTTTTCGGTACATAGAGACCTCCAAAGGAGGCGATCGGACTTAGAATAGCTTCGGAGAAGGCGACTTTCTTTGGATGTAGCCCGTCATTTCCCCGTGTTTCGATAAACTTCATATGCACTCTTCTTTCAGACATTGTCAGTGTCCGATATTTTTTTGATGATTATAACCAAAGAGTGATCAAAATCTTTTTGTATGACTGTGACAATACGGCAGTTTTTTCGTTTTCACATAATAATCCTGATGATACTCTTCCGCTTTCCAGAAAGTATCCGCTTTTCTCAGCTTCGTCGCGATCTTATATTGCTTATCTTCAAGTATTTTTATCAGGCCCTCTGCCGTGTCTTTTTCTGCCTCATCGTTATAAAAGACTACCGAGAGGTACTGACTACCAATATCGGGTCCCTGACCATCTTTCTGGGTAGGATCATGGATCTCAAAGAAGAGCTTGGCAAGCTCCTCATAAGTGATCTCTGTTGGATCGTACTCCACTTCGACGACTTCGACATGTCCGGTATTCTTATAACTGACATCTTGATAAGTCGGGTCTTTGAGCTTACCACCCATATAACCAGAGCGTGCATCAAGCACTCCCTTCTTCTTCTCAAACAGATACTCAACTCCCCAGAAGCAACCACCGGCAAAATAAGCCTTACTATTTTTGCTTGAGACACCGCCCGGCTGCTCCTTAGATGTCACCGTAGTTGTTTCCAGTACACCTGCAAAAAGTGTCCCAGTACCCCAAAAAATCATTCCCATTATCCCAAAAAACATCCCAAATATTTTCATGATCGTTCTTCTCCCGTTTTTTTTTCGTACAAGATGATTTTAGCCTCTTTAGATTTACAGTAC
>JAUWRZ010000441.1 GCA_030610325.1 Sulfurimonadaceae bacterium
ATTTCGAAGCACATGATACGTGTGTTATGTGCCATTTCAAAGCACATGATAGACTTAAGATGCTTGACTTGATAGCATTTCCCGCCCTACTCTATTTGTTCAGTGCCTCAGCGATCAGCTCTATCGGGTTTTTAAATACCGTATCAGCCTCTGCCTCATGAAGCGAGTTGTTTATCTGCATACGACAGGCTGAACACTCTGCTGAGACCACTTCCGCTTCTGTCTTTTTGATCATAGCAGCTTTGGGCTTTCCGGCAGCCTGAGCAAAGTGGAACTTCTCTGTCTGCATCGTCACTCCGCCGAAACCACAACACTGATTGGGGTCACTCATCTCTACTATCGAGTAGTTTTGACTGATGAGATCACGCGGCTCTTCGTAAATATCCTGCATCTTTCGCGCATGACAGGGGTCATGATAGGTCACGGTCAGATCTGAACGCTCTTTCGATGCCAAGAGGTGTGCCAGATGCGTATGATGCTGTAACCACTCTGTTGCCATAAAGATCTTATCTTTGAGTCTCTCCGCACGGGCTTTCCACTCCGGCTGATCATGGAAATAGTGAGCATAATCTATCTTGATCATCGCACTACAGGTGGCTTCAGGGATGATGATCGCCTCGACATCATCGATGAAACTCTCAAAGTACTCAATATTCTTCTTTGCATTATGATCGACCGTATCAAAGTCACCGGTAAAATATGCAGGTGCCCCACAGCAGAGTTGCGCTTTAGGGATGAAAGCATCGATCTCAAGATGATCGAGAATGCTTAGCAGACCTTTTCCTATCTCAGTATAGTTATAGTTAGCAAGACAGCCAATAAAGATAGCTACTTTACGTTTGCCACCATTATTGATGTCTTCAGGGTAACTGTTCAGGAACGAGGTCTTACCCATACTAGGTAGCAGACGATCTTTTTTGATGATGGGCATCGGAAAACGCGGCTCCATCGAATCGATCTCCTGTCTGATCTTAAAACCACAGGTCTGAAACGAGTAACCAAGCTTAAAGAGCACATCCATCGTCTTACGGTTTCGCAGCAGATAGAAGAATAGCTTTTTAAACCAGGCAATACCAAATTTGTCAGCGATATCCGCACGGACCTGCTCGATGACCATATCGGTCGGAAGGTCTTTAGGACAGACATCCGTACAGTTGGTACATAAGAAACAGCTCTCAAAGATATCTTTTGCCGTCTTATCCAGCTCTAGTGCACCCTTCTGATAAGCCCCCAGAAGATCGATAAAACCACGTGGTGATGTGACCTCATCCGCATTGACATTATGGATGGTACAGACAGGGATACATTTACCACATTTAATACAGGCATCTGTTGTCTCGGCATAGTTAAATATATCTTGAGGTGTCTTGCTCATCAGACAGTCTTTGAAAAGGTCTTTTTGTTCTCGGCATGCTTCTTCATATAGGCATCAAAAGGCATGGCTATATTACGGATCAGCAGTGTCCCTGTCTGAGAACAGACGATCTTGTTATCTTTCATGATGACAAGTCCTTCCTCTTCATAAGGCTTAAGTGCTTCTAGTGCATCAGCGAAGTACTCACGGAAATCCAGACCGAACTTCTTCTCAAAACGCTTGATATCAAGCTTGAAATTACTCATAAGTTCCATGATGACATATTGACGGATAAGATCATCCTCGTTCAGTTCGACACCGCGTTCAAATGGCAATCTGTCCGCATCGATCGCAGCTTCATAGTCATGCATATCTTTGAAGTTCTGCGCATAATAGTCGACACCTTCACCAATAGAGGTCAATCCAATACCGATAAGATCTGCTCCGCCTTTAGTCGTATAACCCTGGAAGTTACGGTGCAGCTCCCCTTTTTTGATCGCTTTGAAGAGTTCGTCTTTAGGTTTGGCAAAATGGTCCATACCGATCATCTTGTAACCGTTCTTTGTCATAAAATCGATGGTGTACTGCATGATCTGAAGCTTCTCTTCCGGCTCGGGAAGTGTAGTCTCATCGATCTTACGCATCGTCTTCTTCATCCATGGCACGTGTGCATAGTTAAAGACAGCGAAACGGTCAGGGTCCAGTGACAAAGCCAGCTCAAGTGTCTTTTTAAAAGTCTCAAGGGACTGGTACGGCAGACCGTAGATAAGGTCGGCATTGACACTGTGCATATTGTACTTTCTGGCCAGGTCCATCGCATCTTTTGTAATAGAGTAAGGCTGGATGCGATGGACAGCGACCTGTACCTTCTCATCAAAATCCTGAATACCGAAGCTGACACGGTTAAAACCAGCCTCACTCATCACCTTCATCTGCTCTTCGTTGATATGACGGGGATCGATCTCACAGCTGATCTCGACATCTTCAGAGAAGTGTTTGAAATGGCTTTTTATGATCGTAATGATCTCATCAAGCTGCGCAGCAGTAAAGAACGTAGGTGTCCCTCCGCCAAAATGGAGCTGGATCACCTGACGTGA
>JAUWRZ010000510.1 GCA_030610325.1 Sulfurimonadaceae bacterium
TCCTCCGGAAGGATCTTCCCTTTTACAAAGAACACCATCAACACCGGTACCAGGGTGATGGAGAGTATCGCTCCAGCTGTCATCGCAAAGGTCTTGGTGAAAGCCAGCGGCGTGAAGAGCAGGCCCTCTTGTCCGGAGAGAGCAAAGATAGGCAAAAAGGAGACAACGATCAACGAGAGTGCGAAGAATATCGGCCGCCCTACAAGTTGCGATGATCTTAATATGACCTCTATGCGCTCTTTGTCTGTCGGTGCCCTCTTCTCTCTTACCTCAAATTTATGGAGCATCTTGTGGGCGTTCTCTATCATGACGATGCTCGCATCCACCATGGCACCGATAGCGATGGCTATCCCGCCCAGAGACATGATATTTGAGCCGATGTCAAAGAGATACATCAAAAAGAAGGTGACACCTACTGTCAAAGGAAGCACGATAAGGACTATCAGCGAGGAGCGGAAGTGCATCAGAAAGAGACCGATGATGATGACTACGATGATGCTCTCTTCGATCAGAGTGCTTGTAAGTGTCTCTACAGCTTTCTCTATCAAAGAGGAGCGGTCATAGACAGTGACCACATCGACCCTTTCTACTTTTAGCTCCTGCATCTTCTTGTCTATGCGTTTGATGGCAGAGTAGACATCTTCTCCATAACGTAGAAGTACGATGCCGCCGACGACTTCACCCTCCCCGTTCAGATCAGCCACACCACGACGCGCGGCAGGAGTGAGTTCTACACGTCCGATGTCTCCAAGTGTGACCTGGACCCCACCTTTGCGAGTGACCACAAGTCTTCTGATATCATCAAGGTCCTGTACATAACCCTTCGCCTGAACCATCCACTCAAAACCGTTCTCGATGACGATGCGTCCGCCGGTATCGTTGTTGTTCGCCTTAAGTACACTCGCTATATCTTTGATGCTGAGGTCATAACGGATGAGCGCATCGTTGTTGATGCTCACCTGATAGGTAGGTATGAAACCACCGATGGAGGCGACCTCACTCACCCCATCTACTCCCATAAGGGCATATTTGTAGTAGTAGTCCTGCAGACTTCGCAGTTCAGCCAGGTTCTTCGTCTTTGAGGTAAGTGCATACTCATAGACCCAGCCTACACCAGAAGCATCCGGCCCGAGAGAGACCTCCATGGAGGCAGGAAGTTGCGACTGTATGGAGGAGAGCTGTTCGAGTACACGGCTTCTCGCCCAGTAGAGGTCAGTGCCCTCTTTAAAGATGATGTAGATCAGGCCGTTCTCATAAGTGGAGTATCCACGTACGGTATCGATACTCGCTATCGCCAAAAACTGTGAGACCAGGGGATAGGTCCCCTGGTCCTCAATGATCTCGGGAGACTGTCCCGGCCAGTTTATCTGCACGATAGCCTGAGGCGGAGAGAGATCCGGGAGCGCGTCAAGCGGTGTGTTCTTCAAAGAGTAGTAGGAACCCATACTCAAAAAGAGCGTCATCATCAAGATAAGGAACTTGTTTTTGATACTAAATGCTATTATCTTTTCGATCATCTTATATCCCTGTTAGTACAGACTGTTTATCTGCGCATCTGAGTCCATCATAAACAGTGCGTTATTGACCACTTCATCACCCTCGACCAGCCCACCGGTAAGCACATAGGTGTTGGCATCAAGGATCTCGACACTTACCTCAAGAGGCTCATACTCACCCTCAAACTCACCTACCATAAAGACATAATACTTCCCATTCTTTCGGATGACGGCCGTCGTCGGAAGGATCAACTGTTCAGACTCGTCACTTAAAGAGACTACACTGGCATACATCCCCGGATAGAGATCATGCTCATGGTTCTTCACCCTCA
>JAUWRZ010000491.1 GCA_030610325.1 Sulfurimonadaceae bacterium
CAAAGAACTCTAAGACAAAGCTGAGGGCCACACCCAAGATCAGTCCGATGACCAGAGCAGCCAAGATGAAAAGGGTCCCATATAGATGAAATGCTCTCTCCTCTATAGTAGCAGGTTCGATGACACGAATATCCAGTACCTTAGAGGACTCAACAACGGTAGCTTCAGCACGTTTTTCCAAAAGGATGGCATAGAGTCTTTCAATGACCATGTAGTCTCTTGAAAGTGTCGAGATCTGTCTCTCTTTCTCCGGAAGGCTCCGCAGTGACTCGTTCTTTCTCTCGATGACCTGTTCAAGTCCAGAGATCTGCACATCAAGGTTGCGAAGATTACTCTCAAGGGTCCGGATCAAAGTCTTTATGAGCGTATCTATCTCTCGATTTTGTTTTATCACATCCGGATGAGATGGGGTATACACAGCATCATACTCGACCAATTTGGCATTAGCTTCATTGAGATCATCAATGATCTGGTCCAATCCACCCTGCACTATCTGTGTAGCACTGATGTTGATAGTCGTCTGATCCTCGTTCTCATGAATATGACTAAGGATGCTCTCTGTGATGGCCTTTTGCATGTTGATCTCATAAAGCTCTGACTCCAGATCACTTATCCTGACAGCAGCCAGACTTGCCTTCTCACTGATATCTGTGATGGTATTTGCTTTTTTATAGCTATCTAACTTCTCTTCCGATACACGAAGTCTAGTGTTCATCTCAGAGAGTTGTGCATCTAAGAAACCAAGTGTCTCCCGGGCATTCTCTGATTTAAGCTCAAGACTTGCTTGTATGTAGGTCTCTGCTATGGCATCAAGGATCTCCTTGGGACGCTGCTGGGTATTGCCAGTAAAGGTCAATTGCAGGATATTCCCACCATCTGCTTTCGCCTGGATAGAGAGGCCGTTACGGACAAATTCGTAGAGACTGTTGTCTGACATGACCTTAAAGCTGTAGGTCATCTCATCAAAAGCCAAGACTTTCTGCACGCCAAGAGAAAACCATGGTGTCTCTATAAGTTCACCATACGAAAACTCCTCATCATAAGGAAGAGGCATCTGTTCTGCCGTAGCTTGTATCATGGAGTCCTCAAGTACCAACCTAAAATGCTCAGAGTCTGTTGGTATGACATTGAATGCTATATCATACAAAGCTGGGTCCAACTCATATATCATCACTACAAATGGTGAGCTCTTATAGTACTCCTGAGTCTTGTAGTCTTGTGTCCAGAAGTACCTTGTCTTAAGATCAAGATGTCTGATCACTTTATCGAGCAGATGACGTGTCTCCAAGATGGTGATCTCATCTTCTATGTTTACCCCACCTTTACCCATGGCTTCATCGACAAAACCCTGAGTCTGCTGCTGTGCATTTTTACCGGATTCAAGTCTGATCAGTATCTTACTACTGTGACTTGGCGGAACAAAATAAGAGTAGAAGATGGCCGCGAGGGTGACAAGCATCGTAGTAAGAGAGATCGCCACTCGATGTCGTCTAAGCGTAGTGACTATCTCTCTTATGCTTATCTCTTCTTCGTGATCAGCATGCTCTGAACTCGTTTTAAAGTCATTTTCCATCTTTAAGTCCTCTTCAACAAAGATGTATTATATCATATTTTATAACATAATTAAATATTATTAATTTATATTGGAATGGTCCTTGTTTGCAGATAGGATGAAAAATATCTTAAATAGAGGATAAGACACTTTCACAGTATGACTACTAAATAGCTGGATAAGCACCTGGACTTGATGTGTATACTTTACAGGGAAAAAGATGGTCGATAGACATTAATGCAGATATAACCAATATTTTTTGACAAACAACCACAAAGAATATTTAATGTTAATATTTGTGATATAATATCATCTTTAGAACATTTAAAGAAGATCTAATGTATCAGTGTGCAAATGATCGCTTAGCTCTCTTCTTCTTTCAAACAAGGATCATATATGTTAAGACCAATACTTGGTAGCTTAGTCGCCTTTAGTACACTTACCTTCATAGCCGGTTGTGGAAGCAGTGGAGATAGTAGCGATG
>JAUWRZ010000127.1 GCA_030610325.1 Sulfurimonadaceae bacterium
GAAGACGATGACGAGCATGTACTTCCGCCAATGGACATAAGCCTACTTGACGACCTTGATGATGAAGCTGTCACTCAAGAAGAGCTCCCTATACATACACCTGATAAGCTTGAAGACGATACCGAGCACGTACTTCCACCGATGGATATGAGCCTGCTTGACGACCTTGACACTGGCCCTGTCACTCAGGAGATACCTTCTACTGAGTCCCTTGATGACTTTGGGATCGATGAGGAGTATGAACTTCCGCCGATGGATATCAGTCAGCTTGATGATGAACAGCCTCCAAAAGAGCCTGAACCTGAAGTAAAAACACTTCCAACACTGCATTTCGATGCACAGAAAGCTGCCGATGAGCTGGGTCTGGATATTGGACTTATCAATGAGTTGGCACAAGACTTTGCCAAGGACGCAAATCAACTCAAAAGTGACTTTGAAGTAGCCATCTTATCCCTTCAAAGTAGTAATTGGCAAAAGACCGCTTCACAACTTAAAGGCGTTGCCGATAATCTCCGTATGCAGGAGATCGCAACTACACTGCAGACACTGACACAGACGACCGATCCAGAGCAGGCAGAACAGGTGATGCATCAGCTTTATAGCTATGTTGACCAATTATAAGACAACAACAGTGAGGAAACCGTTATGCAACTAGGCTTAAAAAATAGACTCCGTATTATCAGTCTCTTACCCATTCTGATCCTTTTTACACTATCGAGCTACTATGTCTACTCCTCATTTATGAGCTATCAGACCTCTCAGGCACTTCAGCTGAAACTTGAGGAGGATAGACAACTCAATACACTGATAGGACATCTATCCCGGGAACGGGGAATGACCGTCATGTACATAGGCAGACCTACAGAGAAGACCCACCTTGGTCTTATCGCACAGCGTGCCTTGGTCGACACCACGGCAGACAGGTACTTTACCTTTACCAAACTAAACAAAGAGCTTCACGATCACAGTAATGGGACCGCGGCCTGTCAGACATGTACGAATATCAAGGCGCTCTCCGCCTATATCCAGAACATCCGCGCTGCACGACCACTCGTCGATGCCCGTAAAGTCGATTTTGATAACATCTTCTATAAGATCTATGGCAAAGCTCAACAGCAGATCATTTCCCAGCTTGAACAGATAATAAGCATCGAAGTAGATGAAGTCATCACCTCTCTGGCGACGACCTACCTCTCTCTCGCACGAGCAAAAGAGTTCACTGGTGCCGAGCGGGACCTTATCACCTACACACTGGCAAGATCTGAGAAATTCAGCCAAAAAGACCTTAACAGATGGATCGCCCTTATCGGAAAAGCAGGTGCCATCAATTACGACACACTTCTTGGCAATGATATAAAACGCTCCCTCAATGGCCTGTTCAAACATGAGGACAATCTCGAACTGTTTGAAGACATCGCCATTCAACGTACACATATCATGCAAGCCATAAATAGTGGACAGTACAAGATAGAGCCTGTTGAGTGGTTTACCATCGTCTCGGAAAAAGTCAATCTGATCGATGATGCTGAACAGCTTATCTTTGATGCCATGTATACCAGGTCCGACCAGGTGCAATCAGATGTATTGAAACTGCTGGCAGTCGCTATCATCCTTTGGGTCTTCTCAATACTCATCGCCATCCTTGGGATGTTCATGTCCAATGATATTGCACGAAACATCAAAAACCTTGAAGCCGTACTAAGACGGGCAGCCGAAGGGACACATGACGCCGAAGAGGGTGAGGTCATCGGTAGTAATATCAACCTTGATACAGCGGAAGGTACCGCACAAGCCTATATGATGCTGGAAAAAGTCATCGAGCAGACTCGGCTTGATAAAGAGTTCGCCCAGGAAGCCAGTGAGGCTAAGTCGATGTTCCTGGCCAATATGTCACATGAGATACGGACACCGCTTAACGGTATCGTCGGTTTTACCGAACTCTTGAAAGACACAAGACTCCAGGATGAACAGCGAGAGTTCATCGATATCATCGAGAAAAGTTCTGAGAACCTGCTGGAGATCATCAATAACATCCTCGACCTATCCAAGATCGAAAGTAATAAACTCGAGATCGAAGATATAGTCTTTAACCCTGTCGAGGAGTTTGAGAGCGCTGTCGAAGTCTATGCAGTACGTGCCTCAGAAAAGCATATCGACCTTGGTTGTTTTGTCGATCCGATGCTCGAACGTCCCCTTAAAGGTGATCCGACCAAGATCAAAGAGGTCATCATCAACCTGCTCTCAAATGCTGTCAAGTTTACCAACAGTGGTGGTGCCATCAATGTAGACATCCGACGCATCAAAAGTAGTAAGGCCAACCACACTAAAGTCAAGTTCCAGGTCGAAGACAGCGGGATAGGTGTCACCAGTGAACAAAAAGCCAAGATCTTTGAAGCCTTTGGTCAAGCAGATACATCCATCACACGTAAATATGGAGGTACGGGTCTTGGCCTTACCATATCCAGCCGTTTTACTGAGTTGATGGGTGGACAGCTCAATCTTGAAAGTGAGCCTGGGAAAGGCACTACCTTCTTCTTTACTCTGGAATTTGAGGAAGTCGATACCCTTAGTGAGTCTCATCGCGGCACCTTTGATAACATCAACGCTATCATCCTTGAAGATGCCAATACAAAGAAAGTCCAAGAGACAAACTTGAGAGAGTATCTGGATTTCTACGGTGTCGAGTATGCATCGTTCAAGACACTTGATGAGTACAAGGAGCTTGAGACACAAGTCGACTATGATCTCCTTTTTATAGACTATGATCTCACTGATGAGGGTGCCATCAGAGAGTTTGAACATATATCTGAGCAGATGGTACTTATCACCAAGTCCTACTATATGAAGAAGATCGACTCTATGGACCTCGATGTCTTCAAAGTCATCTACGAACCGCTTAATGGCAGTAAGATAAAAGCTGTACTTGACTCCTATGATGTCGAAGAGTCTAAAGAGACAAAAGCCAAAAGAAGTCGACAGACCGGCTTTGATGAGAGACATGCCAAGTTCGATGCAAAAGTACTTGTGGCAGAAGATAATATCATCAATCAGAAACTTATCCGTCGTACACTCGAAGACCTCAGCCTTACAGTCAGTGTGGCTGCCAATGGTCTCGAAGCATTTGAAAAACGTAAAAATGGTGACTTTGACCTGATCTTCATGGATATACAGATGCCTGTACTCGATGGAGTAGAAGCTACACAGGAGATACTTGATTATGAAGAGGACTTTGACCAACCCCATGTCCCAATAATCGCTCTGACTGCCAACGCACTCAAAGGTGACCGTGAACGATTTATGGAAGCGGGAATGGACGAGTATACTACCAAGCCTCTCGTACGTACCGAAATAGTGGGTCTTCTGAACCACTTCCTGGCTGATAGACTTATACCTGATACAGAGTCTCTAGAGGAGAGTCCAATAGACGAAGAGAGCTCATTTGAACCTGACATCGTAACTCCTCCTAAAGAAGAGGTCGAGATAACAGTAGAGAGTGATGCAGTAGTCGCCAGATCAGAGGTAGTGAGACCTGATAAAGAGGTCAAGACCCCTGCCAAGCCAAGAAAAGATATCATACTTGCCAAAAAAAGTGCCCTCGAAGGGAAACTTTTTGCACATCTTTTAACTGATCTTGGATACACTTTCACCACTGTGACTTCGGCAGATGAACTCCAAGCTACCACGATGGAAGATCCACATAAGCTTATACTCTTTGACAAAGAGTTGCCTGGACTGTCGTTAGAGTCCTTTGATCCTCAAGGAGCCTTCATGGTCATGATGGTCGATCCGTCCAAAGCGATAGATGAGAGTGATAAGACCTACACAAGTGAGATCGTAAAAAACCTTATCAATAAAGACCTACTCCGTCTTGTATTTGAAAAATTTATTTAAGGGAAGGTAATGGCTGAAAGATCTTTAAAAATATTGATAGTCGATGACGATATGATCAATCTGAAACTTCTCAAGTCGATGCTTATGAAAGCACCAATAGTCTCATCGATAGTCGAAGCGATGAATGGTGCTGATGCTATCGATGCCCTGAAACTACATGATGACATCGATATTGTCTTACTTGATATCATCATGCCGGTCATGGGTGGTATCGAGATGCTCAAGGTAGTCAGAGCTGATCAGAACCTAAGGCAGGTCCCTATTATCGTACTGACGACTGATGAGACTAAAAAGACAGAAGCGCTAGAGACTGGAGCCAACGGTTTTCTGATGAAACCCATCCGTGAACGCGAACTGCTTCCCAAGATCAAGCAACTTATCCTCTAACTACCTAGAAGAGCATCTAGCTAAAGGCTCTACTCTCTTCGTCTTTACCCCTCTTCTAGAAGCATATGAGCAGTCACCTCTTCTACACGCGTGACAGGGATTATCTCGACTACCTCTTTGACCTCATCGGGAATATCCTCAAGATCACGTTCATAGTTCTTTTGTGGTATTAATACTTCGCGCATACCTGCACGCTGAGCAGCAATAAGCTTCTCTTTCAGACCACCGATAGGCAGGACCTTACCACTTAAGGACAACTCTCCTGTCATAGCGACATCTGAGCGGACTTTCTTACCACTGAGTATCGAGGCGATGGTCGTTGCCATCGCAATACCCGCACTCGGTCCATCTTTAGGTGTAGCACCGTCAGGCACATGGATATGCAGGTCATAACGCTTATAGACCTCGCTGACATCGACTTTGATCCCATCATCTCTCTCTTTAAGGGTCCTGGGAATATTGGCACTCCCTACCGATAGACTTCCCGTATCGATCATAGTCTTTACTACACTCATAGCAATACGTGCAGACTCTTTCATCACCTCACCCAGACTTCCGGTAAGTTGCATCGTACCTTTTCCTTTGATACGGATCGCCTCGATCTTCAATACATCACCACCGACAGCCGTCCAGGCCAATCCGTTTACCACGCCTACAAGCGGAATGCTGTCAGTCTTGTCGATCTCAAAGACTGTCTTGTCCAGGAATGACTTCAGGTTTTTTATGGAGACCGAGACTTTAGGTATCTCTGGGTTCTCCAAGATCTGCTTTGCAGCCTTACGGATCAGATCAGCCATACGTCGACGCAGATTACGGACTCCTGCTTCACGAGTATAACTGTTGATCACCTCTTTAAGTGCAGTCTTTGAGATAGAGAGTTCTGATGGCTTTATCCCGTGTTTTTTCAGCTCCTGAGGTAACAGGTAACGCTTGGCTATCTCAAACTTCTCCTGTGGTGTATAACTACTCAGGCCGATAAACTCCATACGGTCTCTCAACGGAGGCGGTATCTTACCTACATCATTGGCCGTTGCTATAAAGATCGCTTTACTCAGATCTATATTGAAGTTGAGATAATAGTCTCTGAAACTTGTGTTCTGCTCTGGATCTAAGATCTCCAGTAGGACCGCTGTAGGGTCTCCCCGATGCGACATCGACACTTTATCGATCTCATCAAGGACGATGACAGGGTTGATCTTCTTGGCATCGATCAGGCCCTGGACAATACGACCCGGCATAGCTCCTATGTAGGTACGACGATGCCCTCTTAACTCATTGACATCCTCCAGACCACCCAGTGCGATACGTACCAATGGACGCTTCAACGCTGTTGCTATTGAGTTTGCCAAAGAGGTCTTACCAACACCAGGAGGGCCTGCAAAACATAAGATGGCACCGCCACCTTCTTTGTTCTCTATACCACGAAGCTCAAGCAGCTCTTTGACTGAGAAATACTCAGCAATACGCTCTTTAGGCTTTTTCAATGAGAAGTGGTCAGTATCAAGCTGTTTCTCCACATCTGCGATCTTTAAAGCTTTCTTCGCCTCATCGCCAAAAGGGATGTCAAGGACCCATTCAAGATAACTCTGGATCATCCCTGCATCAGCAGAGTCCGGGTGCATCCTGGAGAATCGTTCTAGCTGTTTATCGATCTCCTTATAAGCATCCTCACCCATCTTCTCTTTTTTTGCATCCAGTCTTTTACGATACTCCTCTATCTCTTCATCACGTTGGGTATCTGTACCAAGCTCCTGCTGGATCTGTTTGAGCTGCTCTTTGAGAAAATACTCTTTATTGACTTTCTCCATGCGATTATGCACTTTAGAGCGGATCTCTTTTTGCAATCTTGACGCCTCGATCTCTTCGATCAAAAAGTCGATCAGCATCAAGAATCGCTGCTCTATATCATCTTCGATAAAGAGTGCATAGGCCTGCTCTTTCTTCAGCTTGACAGAACTACTGACAAGATCAGCTATGCGGTCATACTCATGGTTCTCTTCGATGGTACGTAGCAGATCAGCCGGAAAATAATTGCTTGTCTGGGAGAGCTTACGCACTTTTTCACGGAGCACTTCCAAGATAGCGTCCATCTTTAAAGCCTGAATAGGTA
>JAUWRZ010000014.1 GCA_030610325.1 Sulfurimonadaceae bacterium
CGATGGTCATCTGCTTAAGCCAATAGATCATCTCCAACTGTTGAAAAAGCTCAAAAGAGTGATACGGCCACTCTTTTTGGAGAAGAGACTTGATGCGGTCAACAGTGAGCTTTATGATCTGAAGATAAGACTTAAAGATGAAGTCGTCGATCGGACCACAGAACTGGCACAAGAGCGTAACCTGATACGTACTATCATCGATACGATCCCCTCTTGTGTCTACTGGAAAGATAGGGACTCAGTCTATCAGGGAGGCAATAAGGCCTTTTTGGAAGAGAAGGGTCTGAAGGACTTTGATGATCTTATAGGTAAGAGTGATATTGATCTGAACACTCAGACATATGCTGATAAATATCGGCAAAACGATCAAAAGACCATTATTTCCAAACAACCGATACTTAATCTTGAAGAGGAAGAGAAGAGAGAGGGGCTCTCCCACTATTTTCTGACCTCTAAGATACCGCTGATAAACAGTGCAGATGAGGTAGAGGGGCTTGTAGGTATTACCCAGGACATCACAGAGATAAAACGTAAAGAAGCCGACCTGGTCATTTATAAGGAGCGTATGGAGTATGCTTTTACGGGCAGTAATGATGGTCTTTGGGACTGGGACCTTCTTAGTGATGATGCTTACCTCTCTCCGAGATGGAAAGCGATCATCGGTTACGAAGACAATGAACTGAAAAATGTCATAACGACATGGCGCGGAAGCCTGCATCCGCATGATCTGGTGATGGCAGAGTCTGAACTTGAGCATGTCTTCTCTCAGAAAAAAGAGTTTTATCAGGTCGAGTTCAGGCAACGACATAAAGAGGGACACTGGGTGTGGGTATTGGCCCGAGGGGCTGTAAGGTTTGATGAAGCAGGCAAAGCTGTACGAATGATCGGGACTCACACGGACATCACCGAGCAAAAAGAGGCTGAACTCAGACTCCAGGAGAGTCAAAAATACTTGGCGACTGCACAGAAGATCGCACATCTTGGTAGCTGGAAGTGGGATATCCTCACAGATGAGCTGCAGTGGAGTGATGAAGTATTTCGTATCTTTGGAGAGAAGTCACAATGTTTTGCTCCTACCTACGAGCGTTTTTTGAGTTATCTACCTGATGATGAACAAGTGCGTGTGAATGAAGCTATCACTGTCAGTCTTGAAGATAAGTATAGACCTTATGATATCGTGCATCAGATCATTCAAAAAGATGGGACTATCCGTTATGTCCATGAGATGGGTGATCTGAGTTATGATGAGAATGGTGGACCTGTCGAGATGATCGGTACGGTCCTTGATGTGACTACGCAGATGGAAGTGGAAAAGACTTTAAAAGAGCAAAAAGAGATCTTGGCACATCAGGTGCATCATGATGCGTTGACAGGGCTTCCTAACCGTGTGCTCTTTAACGACCGTCTTGGACAGGCTATCTATAAAGCCAAACGTAATAAAAGTCAGATAGCGGTCTTCTTTATCGATCTGGACCACTTTAAACAGATCAATGACTCGCTTGGGCATGATGTTGGTGATGAGGTCCTTAAAAACTTTACCCATCGTCTACATGCGAGTGTGCGAGAAGAGGACACGCTTGCGCGGATGGGTGGTGATGAGTTCATGCTGATCATGGAGAAGCTGCAAGACCCGCAATCGGCAGTCTTACTGGCAGAGAAGATCATCGAAGCGATGAAAGCTCCTATGATGATCGATGAACACCATCTATTCCTTACCGGAAGTATCGGTATCAGTCTCTATCCGCAAGATGGCGAGAGCGTACAGACCCTTATTAAAAACGCAGATGCTGCGATGTATCGTGCCAAAGATGAGGGACGCAACAACTATCAGTTCTATACGGCGGAGATGACAGAGTTGGCATTTGAACGGGTGTTGATGGAGTCAAGTCTACGGCGCGCGGTGGATAATAATGAGCTCATAGTCTATTATCAACCACAGATCGAGGCAAAGACAGAGCGTATTCTGGGTATGGAAGCACTCATACGCTGGGAACACCCGGAACTTGGGCTGGTCGCACCGAACCGGTTTTTACCATTGGCGGAGGAGACAGGGTTGATAGTAGAGCTTGATCACTGGGTGATGGAGACCGCTATGACGCAGATGCAAAAGTGGTATGAGCAGGGGTATGATCCTGGAAAGATAGCATTGAACCTCTCGATAAAACAGCTTCAGGAGAAAGATATGCTTACCATACTACTTGGTATCATCGAAAAAAGTGGATGCAGTATGGAGAACATCGAGCTGGAAGTGACAGAGCGTGAGATGATGAAAAAACCGGAGACCTCCATTGCCAGACTGCATGAGATCAGTGAACTGGGTATCTCTTTGGCTCTTGATGACTTTGGGACAGGTTACTCCTCACTCTCTTATCTTAAACGTCTGCCTGTCGATAAGCTCAAGATAGATCAATCCTTTGTCCGTAACCTTCCTGGTGATGAAGAGGATGTCGCCATCACCAGAGCAGTCATAGCACTGGCGAAGAGTCTGAAGCTGGAGTTGATCGCTGAAGGTGTCGAGACTGAAGAACAGAGAGATTTCATAGTAGAGAACGGCTGTCCTAACATACAGGGTTATCTCTATGCCAGACCAATGCCGGCAGAAGATATCGAGAAGCTGTTAAGATCAAGGTAGCGTGTAGGCTAACTTTTGTGATCGTGAACGAAAGCTATAAATGATTCGGGTGCGAGGGGTCTGCTGAAATAATAGCCTTGACCGACATCACACTGATGCTCTTTTAAGAACTCCTCTTGTCCGTACTCTTCGATCCCTTCTGCGACAACGGTATATTCCAGACTTTTTGCAAGGACCAAGATCGCTTTTGTTATGGCGACATCATTAGGGTCTCGGGGAATATCATCGATAAATGATTTGTCTATCTTGATGGTATCAAGTGGCAGGGTCTTGAGATAACTCATCGAGGAGTAACCGGTACCAAAATCATCGATCGATATCTTAAAGCCGATCTTTCTGAGTCCATTGAGGATATCCTGATTATGTTCGGTGTGTTCCATCACGTAACGTTCGGTGATCTCGAGTTCTACTGATCTTGCATCGATACCGACACTTTCGATCATCATCTTGAAATGTTCGACGACATCCTTCTGATTGAACTGCACACTAGATACATTGATGGCTATCTGCTCTATACCAAGCCCAAGTGACTGCCATCTTAAGAACTCTTTGCAGGCATTGATAAAGACCCAGTTCCCAATACTTAAGATCACGCCACTATCCTCAGCTATCGGGATAAACCTGTCGGGTGTGATCACATCGCGCTCGAGTCGGTCCCAGCGAAGCAGTGCTTCTGCTGCGACGATCTTTTGTGTACTCAGGTCATACTGAGGCTGGAAGACCAGTGAGAACTCATCTCTTTCAAGTGCATGGCGTAGGTGGTGCTCGATGGTAAGACGTTCATGTACCTCGTCAGAGAGATGCCTTGTGTAGTAGCGGTAGCCATCTTTTCCCTCATCTTTAGCCAGGTACATGGCCGCATCCGCATTTTTGATCAAGGTGTTTGTATCTGCACCATCTTCAGGATAAATAGCGATCCCGATACTGGCGGTCGTATTTAACTCATACTCATCGACATTGATCTGGCCTTTGACACTTTCGAGTATCTTCTCTGCTACCAATGCTGCTTCATCCTGGTGGCTTATGCCTTCGAGTAAGACGATGAACTCATCACCGCCAACACGTGCGAGGACATCAGAGTCACGTATCACGCCTGTTATCCTATTTGCGACGACCCTGAGCATCTCATCACCGACATGGTGTCCCAGTGTGTCATTGACGATCTTAAAGCGGTCAAGGTCGATAAAGAGCAGTCCCAAGATCTCACTGCGGCGATGGGCGACAGAGATGGCATGTTCAAGTGTCTCACTTAAAGAGACACGATTGGAGAGGCCGGTGAGATGATCGTGGTAAGCGATATGGAGTACTTTCTCCTTCTCATCTTCAAGCTCTCTGTTCTTGGTGTTGATCTCCCGGCGATGAAGCACAAGTCTTCGGTTCCAGTACAAGACGATGATCAGTAGAAGTGTGAAGGCAGTACCGACCTTCCACAGGAGCGAATAGTCGTACTCTTGTTCATACTTCGAAGAGACCCATTTGGAGTAGATCCTGTATTTGACATCTTGTGTCATGCCAGATAGTATTTTCTCGAAGATCTCATGCAGGAGAGGTTCATCTTTATGTATGGCTATACTTGCTATAAACTGATCATCTGTCTTGGCAGATATACGTAACTGTCCAGGATAGTCATGTTGGACAATATGGTTTAAGACGATCATGGGGTAGACAAACCCGTATAGCTCGCCATTTAGTACTTTCATCAGACCCTCATCGATGCTCTCCACAGCGATGATCTCCATCTGTGGATATTCACTCTCCAGGTCATCTTTCATGACACTGTTACCAATAGCTCCTAAGCGGCTTTTTTGGATGAGATGCAGATCCGGGATAAAGGGCTCATCTGCTCTTGTGACCATGACCATATCATCGCCTATATAAGGTCTTGTCAAGAGAAGACGATCTTTCAGATCTGGATGGTCTTGCATTACAAGATGAAGATCACACTTACCATCTATAGTCATCTGTAAGGCTTCTTTAGCGTTCTTGGACACTACAGGCTCTATAGGGATACCCAGCCTCTCTTCAAAGTATCTGATGTGATCACCGGCCATCCCGCTAAGCTTGTCATCTTCATACAGGACAAATGGTGGGATGTCAGGTGGAAAACAGATGCTAAGCTTCTGTTTATCGCTGAGATATGCTTGTTGCTCTTTATTAAGCACTGACATATCTCTTTGAGTAGGGGTCTCTAACTGAGCATACATCGTAAACCACTTTCTCTCTAATGTGATCAGCTCCTCTTCAGTAAGACTCTCCATAGCTTCATCAAGGATCTCTTTTAACAAAGGCCAGTCAGATCGCATGGCAAATGAGAGACTTTTGGCGATCTCGGAGGTGTCAAGATACCCGGCCACCTTTAGGTTTATAAAACTGTGTCTTTGGATCATATAGTCTACGATCTTATGGTCACTGATAGTAGCATCCACTTCGCCAAATGCGACTGCTTTGAGCATCGCTTTTGTATTTTCAAATTCTATGATATCTATAGCCGGATATCGTAGCTTCGCCGCCTTTGTCAGAAGTGAGCCTTGTAGAAGTGCGACCTTTTTACCATTAAGGTCATCAATAGTCTGGATATCGTTTCGGATACTTTGTGTCACCAGGACACTATTGATAGTGTAATAGGGTCTACTAAGTATCGCATAGAGTCTGTTGACGATGAAGTCAGATGCGAGTTGCATCATGTCGATGTCATGTGTCATAAGCTCTTTGTGCAGTGTCATGTAGTCATCAAAAGGCTTGAAGGTCACTTTTAGACCGGCCTTTTCAGAGAGTAGACGAAGCAAGTCTGCCGAATACCCCTGACATCCTCCATCTTGCATGAACTCCAGGGGCTCCAGATGTGATACACAAGAGACGGTGATCTCAGGATGTTCAGCCACAAAGTCTCTATGCTCTTTTTGTAAGCTCATCTGTTCGGGCTTATAGATAAACTCTTTTAATACAGCCTGATCACCAGACTTGCCAAGGAGTGCAAAAATATTGGCAATATTTGTTATCTTTGATCTCTCAAGTCTTCCAAACGTACCTGTATTGATACCACTCGATCGTTTCAATATCTCAGCTTCCTGTCGTAATTTATCTGCAGAAAGCCCTTGGGAATCGTACTTCTCCAAGATCACGCTGATGGTCTCATCTATATGTTCATAGGCATATAGCCAACCTTTGGTACTGGCTTCGACAAACCTTTTGACTCGTAGGGGGTGCTCAGAGAGCTCTTTTGAAGAGGTGAAGAGTATGTCGCCATAGAAATCAAACCCGTGAGCTGTCGGGTCAAGCAGTCTGTACCCGATGCCTTTAGCTTTAAGGATCATAGGTTGATCGGCGGTATAGACCGCATAGGCATCGACCCGTTTTTCGATGAGGTCATCGAGATCATATGACATAGGTACGATATCAAGTGGGGCATCACCTAAACGACTTTTTAGCATAGCAGTGATCGAGATGTTTTTGGCAGAGATGGAGTCTATCATGACCTTTTTATTTAGTAGCTCTTCCACACTTTCAATGCCAGAAGAGCTTAAGACCATCAGTGCGATCGGTGAGTGTTGAAGGAGGGCACTCAGTGCGATGATATCAGCGCCCTGGAGCTTATCAAGTATAAGTGCAGAGTCTGAGATACCGTATGTCGATCTCTGTGCAAGCACATCATCGACGAGTCTGACCTCTTTCGAGATCTCTTTAATAGAGACATCGAGGCCGGCATCAGCATAAAGACCCTTCTCCTGAGCCATATAAAAACCGGCGAACTGAAAGCTGTGTTTCCATTTTAGCTGTAAGGAGATGGCATCATCTTCTGGAGCTGTCTGTGCAGACCATGCAGTGGTGAAGAGCAGAGACAGTGATAGAAGAGAGAGCTTTAAAAAGCTGTTCATGACTCTAGCTGATATATGAATATTTGTGATGTCATATGAAATATTAGCATAAATAAGAGGGAGCAAGCAGTCTGTCGAATCGAGATATCTGTTTTTCATAGATATTATCATACTTATCAGGAGAAAAAGACTCCTGAGTCAGCTTGTCTCCATCACACCTATTTCCCTCCTACAAAAACGGTATGTACATCAAAGCTATTGAAGGTCAATTCGATCGTGTTATCGTCGATCTTACTGATCGTGTCCGCGCCAGTGATCTTATATCTGTTTGATCTGTCTGCAAGTGCCAGACGGACTTTCCCTTCACCTTTAAGAGTGAAAGCAAGGGTGTTACCGTCGCCACTGAGTGAGAGTAGCTCTGCCCGCATAGGTAAAGCAGTGATGTGTGTCACATTTGCAGCGATCGCTCCCTGATGGATGGTAAAGTCTCCGCCATCTTGGTCAAGAAATACACGTCTATCATCATACGCATACCAGTTGTCGACACTTTCGATGACATTGCCCGGTGACAGATCTATCTCCAGGGCAAATTTTCCTACTGCGTGTGAGCTGACATTGACATTGGTAGTAGTACCGCTTTGTGTCACGGTAAGGCTGGCCTCCTTGAACGTTTCCATACGCTGTGCGGCATCGATGGAGGTCAGAAACTCTGCATTGTCTTCGTAAGCGGTCTTGATAGTATTGGTGAACATCGAGAGCGTGTAAAGTTTGAGATCGGTAGTGCCGGTCGTTGGACCATAATCATGCCATGGCCAATGAATGATCGGCAGTGATGCGTGCCGCATCAAGGTCGTATACTCACTCAGCCAGTGTTGTTCCGCTTCAGCAGCGCTAAGCGGCTGAGGGACCCATTGACCGCTATCGGTGTCATAGACAGGGATACCGTACTCGATAAGGGTAAAGTCAAATGACATGTTTGGACTAAGGTATATTTTGTCTGATGTCGGTGTCAGGTAGCCAAATGCGCCCGGATAACCTGCTCCCACACTAGAGTAACCACCTGTGAGGTAATCGAGATACTGTAAGATCTCAAGCGCGGTCTCTGTACCTTCCGGGGCTCCGGGAACGGCAGCACCTCGTATGTTCTGATCACGCCAAGTCGGGTTGAGTTGTTCAGCGATGATATCCATAGCCTGATCGAACTCAAACTCGACTCCTGCAGCTGTCAAGACATTGGTATCATGTGGATGGGTAAAGGAGTGGGTCCCGATCTCATTACCCAAAGCGATGTACTGCTGATAGAGAGGAGCGGAATAGCTCCAGTCGGTATATTGATCAGGAGGGTTATTACCGATGTTGATGAAGTAACTGCCTACAAAACCGTAGTCACTCTTCCATTGTTGAAGTATAGGCAGTAAGGCTCCGTCATTGGCTGCGACTTCTGCTATCTCCTGAGACTGGTCCATATCGTTTCGTGAGATAAAAAGGTTGTTAAAACGTCCCATCTTCAATGCGACCGGGCTCTCGTCTCCATAGATAGACCATTGAAGTGCTGTCCAGAGTAGATTGGTATCACCCATGAACTCCAGTGAGCTGAAATGCACATGGCGAGCACCGGTCTCTACCGCCAACACGGCATCATAAGTCCCTGGTGTACTCCCTGTGACAGTCTGAGTCGCCAGTGTAGTCACTGGCTGGATGAGCGTACCATCCGTCGCAGCAGAAAAATAGCTGTACCAGTGGTTGTTCGCATAACTGTAGACTATCTCATCAGCTCTATAGTCATCCATTGCGGGGTGGGTGGTGTCACCGGCATTAAGTGTCATCTCTACAGGACCTTCTCCTGTGACACGACCGATACCCAGTATCTGTTTCATATGACGATAGGCATCGCCCTCTATCGAGATACCGTCAGAACCGTTGGTCATCCAGTCACCGGCAGTGATGATACCGATACCGTAATGGTAGACGGCCTGATAAAGTGTGTCATGGATGGCTTCGAACCTGTCAGAAGGTACAGAGGAGAACGACGGAAATATCAGTGCATCATAGTTGACTAATCTTGAGATGTCGGTAAGATCGTCCTCGCTTAAGAGGTCAAAAGGGATACCTGCCATCATCGACTGGTGCTGCATCGCCATAAAGAGTTGCGAGTAGGCTTTCTGGATAGGCAGCTCAGCATCGAAGAAGTGGGTCTTGCTGGTCTCAGAGTAGACAATACCGACCCGTTTGCTGAAGTCTGTAC
Organism: Sulfurimonadaceae bacterium; assembly: GCA_030610325.1. Taxonomy (GTDB): domain Bacteria; phylum Campylobacterota; class Campylobacteria; order Campylobacterales; family Sulfurimonadaceae; genus BB26. The sequence goes on from JAUWRZ010000014.1 coordinate 8,693, forward strand.
GTGGTGGCAGCTCCATGGTCTGGTTTAGGACAGAGAACTGACCTGTCGAGTAGTCGGAAGGCAGAAAGATCTTATTGTCCAGGTCGCCGATCAGACTGACCTTCTCTTGTGGGGACCCGATGAGTGAAGCAGGGAGTGCAAACTCAAGTATAGTACTGTCTGCACTATAGTGGTGGGTCAGTGGTCCGGCCACAAACTCGCCGAAAGGATCACCTTTGTAGAGATAGGGCTTGTTATCTGAGCTGATGTTCACATAGTATTCGGCTCCACCATACGCTCCCCATATCTGGTAACCTGTATAGGCATCATTGTCCGTGTTGAGCCAAAACGTAGTCTCAGGGCCGATGATCGTCCCGGAAGTCTCTATAGCGAAGACATAAGTCGTCTCGGGTGAGCTGACATACTTTGCATAGATGTTCTCTTTGTTGTCAACTAAGGTCGGCGGCAGGTCTAAAGGCAGGTTTATGCGTTCTGTCGGACTCCAATCATCTATCGCGCCATCTACATCGATGTTCCCATAGGTCTCGATGACCGGTTCAGGCGGTACGATGATCGTCGGCTCATGATAGATGCTGAACTGACCGCTAGCATAGTCATTAGGTAAGAAGATGGCATTATTGAGGTCTCCTATCAGGCTGATGCTCTCTGGTGGTGAGCCGATGAGCGAGGCAGGTAGGACGATCTCAAGTGCTGTCTTGTCGGTACTGTAGCTGTGCTCAAGTGGACCGCTGATAAAGGTACCAAATGGGTCGCCGCTATATAGATAGGGTCGGCCATCGCTATAGATGTTGATGTAATACTCAGCACCACCGTAGGTCCCCCAGATCCGGTAACCTGTAGTTACATCATTGTCACTGTTGAGCCAGACAGTGGTCTCCGCAGTGATAGAGGTCCCGGTGGTCTGAAGTGCTAATAGATAGACTGGGTCAGAAGCAGCCTCATATTTTCCGTAGAGCACATCGCTGTCACTGTTTAGTGACTGTGTCGCATCCCAGTCGTCTAACTCTCCATCGATTGTGACACCTCCGTAAGTCCCGGCAAAGGCACTGCCGGTGCTTAGCAGACAGCTAATGGCAAAGAGAGCTAACGGTCTTGAGTCTTTTACTTTCATAGTTCATCCTTCAAAGGTCTGAGATCATCGTTGTATAGACTTCTCCTGATCGAAGAGAGTAGTGATTTTAAATACAATTAAGAAGGCATGATATCATAAATAATATATAATTAAAATAAACAAATAAAAATACAATTACTGAGGACTTCTCTTTTCTGAAATGATGTATCGACATAGGAATAGCGTTGGATGCATATCTTTATATATCTCTTGAGGGAGGTAGCTCGATCAGTAGGTCTATTGTAAGATCAGGCTAGTATACTATGGTCATCTTTGTGTCAGGAGCGTGTGATTGTCTACGTCTAAAAGAGTCAGGATAAAGATCACAGGAATCGTTCAAGGTGTCGGTTTTCGCCCCTATCTCTATCAACTGGCACAGCGTCTGTCGTTATCTGGGTCTGTATGCAATGATGGTAGAGGTCTTGATGTAGTCATAGAAGGTGATACTCAGCAAGTCGATCTGTTCCTTACGACACTACAGACCAAATCTCCGCCACTCTCCCGGATCGACACCTTGCAACACGAGATGGAGATGCCTACAGGGGAGGTGGGTTTTACGATTCGCCGCTCAAATACAGGGGTGGCAACGACGATGATCTCACCAGATATGGCGATCTGTGATGCCTGTCTATCTGAGATGCAAGATAACACGAACAGACGATATCAATACCCTTTTATCAACTGTACCGATTGTGGACCAAGATACAGCATCATAAAAGCACTTCCTTATGATAGGCCCTCTACCTCTATGTCCGATTTTACGATGTGTGAAGTCTGTGATGCAGAGTATGCCAACCCCGGTGACAGACGGTACCATGCGCAACCCATAAGCTGTTTTTCGTGCGGTCCGACCCTGTCGCTGTTAGATAGTGAGGGAAGGGTGATGAGAGAGGGTGTGGAGTCGATCAAGATTATCTGTAGGCTTCTCTTAGAGGGAAAAAGTGTCGCCATCAAGGGCCTTGGAGGTTTTCATCTAGTCTGTGATGCGACTGATGAGGAAGCTGTCCAAAGATTAAGAACCAATAAACAGCGCCCTTCAAAACCGTTGGCTGTCATGTTTAAAGATCTGCAGAGTATCAAAGTAATAGCGGAGGTCAGTGAAGCGGAGGAGCGGCTTATTCTTTCCAAAGAGCGGCCGATCGTCATCATCAAAAAGAGAAGAGAGGTAGCATTAGCCCCCTCGATAGCTCCCGGTATCGAGAAGATAGGGGTGTTTTTAGCTTATACCCCTCTGCACATACTGCTGCTTGAGGAGCTGGATCGCCCCATCGTAGCGACGAGTGCAAATATGAGTGATGCACCTATCATCACTGAAGAGGTAGAGATAGTCAGTAAGTTGCGCGATGTCGTAGATGCTATCTTGACTTATGATAGAGAGATAGTCAATGCCTGTGATGACAGTGTCCTGATGGTGGCGGGTACTCAGACGTTGATGCTCCGTATGGCTCGGGGCTTTGCACCCAAAAGTCTGCCTTTACCGTTTAGGAGTAGTAAAAAGATCTTAGCAGTCGGAGCCAATCAAAAGAGCAGTATTGCTCTGGCATTAGGTGAACATATCATCCTCTCCCCACATATTGGTGATCTGGTCTCCTTGGAAGCTTTTGAGTATTTTGAAAGGACACTGGAGACCTTTAAACGTTTTTATGACTTTGAACCCGATATCATCGTCTGCGACAAACATCCCGGTTATGAGACGACAAAGTGGGCGCAACAGGCTAAAAGTAAATATCCGAATATCAGACTGATAGAGGTCCAGCACCATTACGCCCATGCTTGTGCTGTCATGGCTGAATACAAGCTCGATGAGAGCGTTCTGGCTTTCTGTTTTGACGGGACTGGTTATGGTGATGAGGGGACTCTATGGGGAGGGGAGGTCCTGATAGCTGACCCACTGAAGTATGAACGTGTGAAGCATTTTCGACCATTTCGACTGCTCGGAGGAGAGAAAGCAGTCAAGGAGCCTCGCAGAGTGGCACTGTCTCTGCTGTTTGATATCTATACGCTAGGTGAAGTGCTTGAGATCGACAACCCGACAGTTCACAGCTTTACAGAAAGTGAGTTACGAACGATGCATGCCATGTGGGAGCGGGACATAAACTCTCCATCAAGCAGTTCTGTTGGACGACTCTTTGATGCAGTCGCATCCTTAGCCGGTATCTCGCAGATATCAGGCTATGAGGGAGAGAGTGGTCTGTTGATCGAGACTACTGCAGAGAGATCAGATGATGATAGCTTTAGTTACGAGATAGATGATGAGGTGATCGACTACAGGCCGATGATACGTGAGATCTTGGATACATCATCAAAGAGTGAGATAGCTTCAAAGTTCATAGCGACATTAAGTTCGATCATATTGGAGATTGCTGAGCAGTATCCGGAATTGCCGGTAGTATTAAGCGGTGGAGTATTTCAAAACGCTTTACTTGTCTCTGTCGTCACCGAAAAGCTGAGGGTACAAAAGAGACGTTTTTATATCCAGAAAGATACTCCGGTCAATGATGGTGGGATCGCTCTGGGTCAGCTTTATCATGTGATCCACAGATCGAAAGATGTTTAGGCACTATTTCACAAAAACATACTATAATCATCAAAACCACATCACCTTTCTGGAGTCTACTATGACATCAGTCTTTCATTTTTCACTTTTCACTTTTCACTTTCCCCAAAGGGGCACCCGTGTGTAAAGATTGCGGCTGTTCTATCACAGGACCTGAACATTCTCACGAACATCATCATGACCATAGCCATGAACATTCGCATTCCCATCAGGCTGCGCATGAGACGTTGCATCATAATCCTCAATTAAATGATAAGAAGACCATCGATGTCATCACGAAGATCTTAGATAAAAATGATCAGGAAGCGGCACATAACAGGGCACATTTTGATGAGCATAAAGTCCTCGCGATCAACCTGATGAGCAGTCCAGGCAGTGGTAAGACGACACTGCTGGAACATATCGCTGATCTGGCTTCGTTTAGATTTGGAGTGATCGAGGGCGATCTTGAGACTAGCCGTGATGCCGACCGTATAAAGGCCAAAGGCATCCCTGCGTATCAGATCCAGACTGGAAGTGCCTGTCACCTTGATGCTTTTATGGTCCATAAGGGTCTGCATGCCATGCCAGTCGAGGAGATGGATGTCTGTTTTATTGAGAATGTCGGTAATCTCGTCTGTCCTGCCAGTTATGATGTCGGTTCGCACCTGAACATCGTCCTCGTCTCTATCCCCGAAGGTGGTGATAAGATAGAGAAGTATCCAGTGATGTTTAGAAAGGCTGATCTCATCCTCATCACGAAGACGGATCTCCTACCCTATTTTGATTATGATGTAGAGCATGAGAAGAGAGAAGCGCGCAGACTAAAGCCGGGTGTGGATATTTTGGAAGTCAATATCAAAGATGAGGTCTCCATCAGACAGGTCATAGAGTGGATAGAGTTCAAACAGAAGATGAGGGTGTAAGTATGTGCTTATCTATTCCCTCAAAGGTAGTCAAGATCGATAAAGAGAGAAATAGTGCTACCGTTGACACGATGGGGGTCACGCGTGAAGCAGGGCTGGATCTTGTTGACTTGGATGAGATCAAAGTAGGGGATTATGTCCTTCTTCACATAGGTTTCGTGATGAACAAGATCGATGAGGAGGATGCCCTGGAGTCTTTGAAAGTCTATAATGAGATACTTCAGGCTCTTGATGATGAAGAGCGGCAACAGGTGGTACTTAAAGATGATGCTTGTGAGAACAGAGGGAGTTGATGCGCACACTTGAGCTCAAAGACCTCTATGACGGCTTTCGTGACCCCGCGACGATCCGTAGTCTGGCTAAACAGATAGTCGATGAGGCCAAGTATCTTAAAGAGACACTGCACATCATGGAGGTGTGTGGGGGACATACCCACACCATCATGAAGTATGGGCTGCCTCAGTTGCTGCCAGAGAACATCGATTTTATCCATGGTCCAGGCTGTCCGGTCTGCATCATGCCAAAAGAGCGTATCGACCATGCCATCGCTTTGGCGAAGATGGATGAGACTATCTTACTGACACTCGGAGATATGATCCGTGTCCCCGGTTCAAAAAGCTCTCTGGCTTCCGAGCGGGCTAATGGTTTTGATATCAGAGCACTCTACACCCCGATGGATGCATTAAAGATCGCTAGGGAGAACCTGGATAAAAAGGTCATCTTCTTTGCCATAGGTTTTGAGACGACTACACCTATGACAGCAGCAGTCATCAAGCTGACCATAGAACAGGGTATCAAGAACCTATTCTTTCACATTAACCATGTCTTAGTCCCTCCGGCAGTCGATGCCATTATGGCCGATGGCAAGGCAAAGATCAATGCCTTCATAGGCCCGTCGCATGTCAGTGTCATCACCGGAGCCAAGATCTATAAGCCCCTACCTCTAAACTATAATACTCCAGTCGTCGTCGCGGGATTCGAGCCGGTAGATGTCCTGCAGGCAATCTTGATGATGGTGCGTCAGAAAAACGAGGGCCGTTCAGAGCTGGAGATCGAGTACACCCGCTCTGTGACGATGGAAGGTAATCAGAAAGCGCAGCAACTGATCGAGAGCTATCTCCAACCGAGAACACATTTTCGCTGGCGCGGCATAGGAGATATCCCTGACAGTGCTTTAGAGCTTAGAGAAGAGTACGCGTATCTTGACGCAGAGAGACTCTTTGCTGACATCTTACCAAACAAGCCGATAGATGACCATAAGCTCTGTATCTGCGGGACGATCTTAAAAGGCCTTGCCAAACCGATGGATTGTAAAGTGTTCGGTAAAGCCTGTACACCCAACTCTCCGCTGGGAAGTTGTATGGTCAGCAGTGAGGGGGCCTGTAATGCCTATTATCGTTATGCGGGAGTATTGACATGAAAGCTGTGCAGTTAAGTCATGGTGGAGGAGGAGAAGAGACAAATGCTCTTATCCATGATCTCTTCTACAAATACTTTAAGAATGAC
>JAUWRZ010000451.1 GCA_030610325.1 Sulfurimonadaceae bacterium
GTATGCAGTGCCATGGTAAGAGGGAGGATGTCATCCCTTACATCTCACGCCGTTATGAGACTGCTTATGATTATGTTCTGGATGACATCCGTGGTGTCACCAGCATCAAGATGCCCTATGCCGTCATGGCAGATGAGACACTCACTCTGTTTTGGAAAAACGTCTATTTTGCCTGGGCTACCATCCTAATACTACTGAGCGTGATCCATATCGTGATACGTCAACTCACCCTCCGTGATGTCGTCTATAAAGAGCATCTTGAAGGTGCTGTCATAGAGAGGACCAGAGAACTGGAAAAAGCAAACGATAATCAGCAGCATCTAAACACGATCCTTCGGACTATCGCCGATATAAATCAGATACTGATCACTTCAGACTCCCTGGATGAATTGCTCGATAAGACGACCAGTACACTGGCAGAGAACGAGACCTTCTTATGTGTCAAGATCTCACTTATCGAAGAGGGAGTCCTTCAGGTCCATTCATTTCATGGCGTAGGTGAAGCATCGAAGGTCCTGCCTTCGGATCAGATAGTCTTTGAGCAGGGAGAGTCGGTCATGATCACCGATCCCTCGAGCATTGAGATCAAAGAGTGTCAGAAGAACGCAGAGAGATATCATCTCAAAGCCATCTACATCGCTGCTCTGCATAAAGATGCTAAACGTAAAGAGACCATAGGTGTTCTACGGATCTCCACAGCTCAGGAAGGAGGGTTCACCCCTGAGGAAAAAGCTATGATGGCTGAACTTGCCGGAGATCTGAGTTTTGCCATCAACTCGTTCTACCAAAAAGAGGACATCATCAGACTCTCCTTTTATGATGCATTGACCGGGTTGCCAAATAGGCGTATGCTCATCGAGCATCTTAGACAGGCTATAGGGGCCAGTGCACGTACCGGACAATATAGTGCGCTTCTCTTTATCGATCTGGACAATTTCAAGAGCATCAACGACCTAAAAGGGCATGCGACCGGAGACGAACTCCTCCGACAGATGGCCCAAAGGCTATCAGACCTTCTGCGTCAAAGTGATACAGTCGCCCGATTTGGCGGTGATGAGTTCATCATCCTGATCGAGAACATCGATACAGAACAACATATCGCGGCAACCGATATCCAGATAACCGTCCAAAAGATACTTACGACGGCTAAAGAAAAGTTTGTCATCGATGAAGACTCCTTTTATGTCAGTGCCAGTATCGGTATCTCCCTCTTTGTCGGTGAGGAGTCTACGATCGATGAGCTCTTCGCACAAGCAGATAGCGCGATGTATGCTGCCAAAGACAGCGGGCGGAACACCGCTCGTTTTTATGACTCACTGCTACAGAAGACGATGGCAGAAGAGGCACAGATGACGAATGATCTTCGTATGGCACTTGCCGCCCATCAGATACATACCGTCTACCAGGAGCAGGTAGATACAGAGGGTACTACAATAGGGGTTGAGGCCCTGATGCGATGGAGACATCCTGAACATGGCTATATCTCACCGGCCGAGTTTATCCCACTTGCCGAAAGTACCGGAATCATCATCGCTTTAGGAGATTGGATCCTCGAAGAGGCGATGCAACAGATAAATCGCTGGCGTCAGGACCCCATCAAACAGCATTGGCGGATCTCTGTCAATGTCAGTCAGCGACAGTTTGAGGAAGCGCCCTATGTATCCAGACTGCTCGAGCAGCTACAGCGCACAGCAATAGATCCCTCCAAAATACGTCTTGAACTGACCGAAGGTCTGCTGATACAAGACACCAAAAGTGCGATGGAGAAGATCAACACATTAAAAGCCATCGGGCTGAGCCTCTCTATAGATGACTTTGGAACGGGCTATTCAAGTCTGGCCTATCTCAAAGAGCTCAAGATCGATGAGCTAAAGATCGACCAGTCATTCGTCAGAGGCCTTCCGGAGAGTACGACAGACCATAAGATCGTCCAGACCATCATCTCTATGGGAAAAGCATTTGAGCTCGAAGTCATCGCTGAAGGGGTCGAGCGACAAGAACAGTTCGAACTCCTAAAAGAGATGGGCTGTGACAGCTTTCAGGGCTACCTATTCAGCCGTCCGCAGAAGCCTGAGTATTATATGTAGGCTTATGCCCCTAGTGATGGGCAAGGAATGGAGGAAGAGCTGTCAGAGTGAAGCTCGTCTTTGTGAAAAAGCATGGGATGACTACCTATATATTTCTAATATATCTACTCTTCAGACAGTTTTTCAATACTATAAAAGAGCACTCCAAAAAACAATACTCCTACGCCGATAACAGCTAAAGTCGGTAGTGAAATCATGATTCCCTTATCTCTTTTGTTAGAAGCGACTAATGATGCGCTTTTTTATCATCGAAATGTCTTAACGTATCAAATACCACATATACGATAGTACCAATCACCATGAGACTGGCAAATATAAAC
>JAUWRZ010000304.1 GCA_030610325.1 Sulfurimonadaceae bacterium
ATGATGACTGTTCTGATCGCAGTGACTGTACCTCAGGTTACCCTGAGGTACTTTTCAGTTTTAGTTTCTAAGCCGTAAAACTGCGGTTCAAAGCACTGAAAAGTGCTTTGATCGAGGCCAGTGAGATATCAGTATTACTGCCGATACCAAAGTGACTCTCAAAACTCTCCGTCTCTATCTCGATATAGGCTACTGCCCTTGCCGATGAGCGTTCACCACAAGAGTGTTCCGAGTACGACTGTAGTTTGAACTGGTGCGGATAGTCCTTTGCCAGTGCCTTTCGACAGGCATCGATCGGGCCGTTCCCCTCTCCTTGGGCTTTGATCTTCTCACCATCATAGAGATAGGTCAGTTCACACCAGACACTGTTGTCTTTAGCGGTCTTGGAGTTAAAAGCTATATCAACAAACTCTATATGCTTCTTTGGATGAAAATAGGTCTCTTCAAAGACTTCCAGTATCTCTTTTGGTCCCAGTTCACGACCCTCTTTATCTGTGATAGCCTGGATGATGCGTCCGATCTCGGGATGCATCTTCTTCGGCAGGTGATAGCCATATCTCTCTTCAAGGATGTATGCTACGCCTCCCTTGCCGGACTGGGAGTTGATACGGATGATACTCTCATAACTGCGTCCCACATCCTCAGGGTCGATCGGGAGATAGGGGACCTCCCAAAAAGGGTCCTCTTTACTTCGCTGATAAGCCATCCCTTTGTTGATCGCATCCTGATGTGAACCGGAGAACGCCGTATAGACCAACTCTCCTACGTAAGGATGTCGTACATGGGTGTCGATCTTGGTACAGCGTTCTACGATCTCAAGTACCGTGTTGATATCACTGAAGTCCAGTGTGGAGTCGACTCCCTGGGTAAACATATTCAACGCAAGGGTGATGATGTCGACATTCCCGGTCCGTTCACCATTGGAAAGCAAAGTACCTTCGACACGGTCCGCACCAGCTAGCAGTGCCAACTCAGTCGCTGCGACGGATGTCCCACGGTCATTATGCGTATGGGTCGAGATCAGGACATGCTCACGGTTCTCCAGATGACGGCTCATCCACTCTATCTGGTCAGCGTAGATATTTGGCGTAGCCATCTCTACGGTAGCAGGCAGGTTGATGATCACCGGACGTTCGGCACTGATGCCCCAGCTATGAGTCACCGCGTTACAGATCTCAGCGGCAAACTCCAGTTCTGTCCCGGTAAAGGACTCTGGGGAGTACTCCAGCATGATCTCACCCTCATGATCGGCCTCAAAACGTTTGACCAGTTCGACACCCCCGAGGGCAAGGTCGATGATCTCGCGCTGGTCTTTTTGAAAGACGATCTTGCGTTGGGCGACCGAGGTCGAGTTATAAAGGTGGACAATGGCCTTCTTAACACCCTTTAGTGATTCAAACGTCTTGGCAATAAGGTGCTCACGAGCCTGTACGAGGACCTGGATGGTCACATCGTCAGGGATCATCTTCTTATCTACAAGTGCGCGTAAAAAGTCAAATTCAACGGCTGAAGCGGATGGAAAACCCACCTCGATGGTCTTAAATCCGAGTCGTAGCAGGAGGCTGAAGAGTTCAAGTTTTTGGTCGAGGTCCATTGGCGTGATAAGTGCCTGGTTCCCATCACGAAGGTCTACGCTACACCAGATAGGTGCTTTGGTGATGGTGTTGTTTGGCCACTCTCTATGTGGCAGATCGATCGGTCGATAGGGACGATATTTCCCATTTTGGATGTGATCCATTGAAGAATCCTTTCGTTAAAACTTGATGTTCTTGGATAATAGCTTCCTGCGGCTACTATTCGCGAATTATAGCTAATTCTCAGAGCTGGAATCTTTGCCGTTGGTGCTTAGGGAGTAAGCATGATGGAAACTGAAGTATTAGTCATCTCTGAGAATCAGTGCTTAGAGATCGACCATCTCCCTTTTTCTATTACGAAAAGTAGCACATTGTGTGTAGCCGATCCCTTTGGCAAAGGCTTCGGCTCGCTCTCTGAAGAGACCGACCTGTTCAGGCTTGTGGGCATCAGAAGCAAAAGTGATGGGGATGTCTAGTTCGTAAGCCCTTCGTAGAAGTGGTTCTGAAGGGTACGCCTCCTCGATGGGTTTTCGGTACCCTGCCACATTGACTTCAAGTACCATATCAGCCTCTTTGATCGCTTTGAGAGCAGCTTCTGCGATCTCAGTGACCGGTTTTTTTGGCAGGAACTTAAAGACTTTGATAAGATCAAGGTGACCGACGATATCAAAATGACCACTTTTAGCCATCGCTTCTATAAGATCGAAATAGCGCTGCCAGATCTGATCGATGTCCTCATGCTCATAACGTCCGATAAACTCAGGGTTATCAAAGCCCCAATCATCAATAAAATGTACGGAGCCTATGAGGTAGTCGACATCCGCGTCAAGGACCCGTGGGTCCATATGACCGGGAAGATAGTCGACCTCATAGCCAAAGAGTATCTTGATCTTATCGGCATACTGTGCCTTCGCCTCCATCACCATGGAGTAGTAGAGGTCCATCTGTTCAAAGGACATACGATAGTCGGGGTCAAAGTGCATCGGAGCATGGTCAGAGAAACCGAAGACGTCGATGTCATTATCTATTGCAGCCTGGACATAGGCTTCTACAGTTCCCTCTGCATGGTTACAAAGCGAAGTATGGTTGTGCAGATCGATTTTCATTTCTATCACTTCTTAAGACTTTCGTGATATTATAGTAAAAATAATTGATTTTTTCTACAGGATTTAGCGATGACACAAGAAGAGTTAGATGCTTTGATGAATGGCGACCTGGACATCGATACACTGGATATTGAAGATGTAGATGATGAGGTGGTCGAAGAGACTGTCCCTGAGGTCAAAGAAGAGACGGATGACAGTTATAAGATCTCTGCTACAAATAATACGCCACCGCCGGCGACAGATGATAACAAGATGGTCCATCAGCTTGATGATGTCACAAAAGAGAGTGAAGAGAAAGCGACAGAGATCTTTGATATCATCGAGGTCATCAGTAATGAGATGATGCAGAGTGAAGAGCAGGCGCAGAGTGTCATAGACCTTCTACGCTCCAATATAGAGCTTTTCACTGCGCTGACACAGAAGTTTCCAGATGTAGTGAAGTTCAAAGAGCAGCTTGAAAAGAACAGGTCGGCTCTGTCTCACAGCGAGGAGCTTCTTGATCTCCTGCAAAACAGTGGAGACAGCATAATGTCTGTGATGGATATCATGCAGTATCAGGATATCCATCGTCAAAAGATCGAGAGAGTCATCAATGTGATGCGCGCACTCTCGAGCTATATGAACGCCCTGTTCGAAGGGAAGGTAGATGATGAGAAGCGGGTCGGTTCTGCTACGCATCTGCCCGGTGATGAGACAACAGAGGAGATCGTCAGTAGTGATGATATCGAGGAGCTGTTAAAGTCTTTTGGCCAAAAATAAATATTATTTTATAACGCTAAAGAAGCAAAGTTCCTTTAACTACGATATCTCCCGTTAAAAGACCATGCTGGGAGCATGGTCTTAGGGAGTAAGATCACAT
>JAUWRZ010000448.1 GCA_030610325.1 Sulfurimonadaceae bacterium
AGCGCAAGCCTATGAGCTCTTTGCCTCACTGGTGATCAAAGACGATCCTTTGTTGATAGAGCAGACCTATCGTATGATAAAAGCTGACCCTGATGCTGTGATGTTTAGCTTTGGCGGGATCGGTTCGACGCCGGATGACCTTACCAGAGAGATAGCAGCTAAAGTGTTTACCTCACAGGATGTCGTCCGCCATAAGCAGTTTGAACAAGACATCATCGAACGCTTTAAAGAGGAGGCCTACCCTCACCGTATCCATATGGCAGATCTCCCTATCGGTTCACAGCTGTTGAAGAACCCAGTCAACAACATGTCAGGCTTCTCTCTTGATGAGCGTTACTTCTTTGTCCCGGGATTTCCGGAGATGGCACATGCTATGATAAAAATGGCTGTAGAAGAGCTCTTCTCAAATGACAGAGAACTCTACCGAAAGACAGTGATGGCCAAGACAAGTGAGAACACTCTGATAGATATCATGAAGATGGTACCGCCACATCTTGAGCTCTCATCACTGCCGATGTTGCGCAATGGTACGCCAAGTGTCGAACTCTCTCTCGCCTCTTATGAGAAAGCAGAAGTCGAGCACTGGTTTGGTCTGTTTATAGAGATGTTAAAAGAGAAAGGTATCGTTTTTAGTATTTGCTAAGTATTTAGAGCGATCTTGTCTGATGAAAGGGGTGGTCATGTCTTCATATATATCACTTGCTCTTCTGGTGACTGCAGTCGTTGTCTTCTACTTGCTATACCACCACTATCACCCCAATGATGATTCGACCAAGAAAGAAGAAGGACACCATCACTATACTTTCAAGTTATAGTCAGCAGTGTCTCTGTTCAGATTCCAGCACCCTTTAATGACGCTTCAAAGGTATTGACATTCTCGATAGCATCGATCATCAAGCCCTCTATCGACTCGATGTCGAGATCATATTTACGCATAAACATCTCAATAGCATCCGTATCAAAATTCTCTACAGAAGCGATGACACCATAGATCTCTCCCAACAGACCGGAGCCATGCAGCAGTGGCTCTTTGATATCATCTGAGATATTAAGATCATCTAAGATCGTCTCAAGGTCGACGGAGAAAAGTGCGTCCATCAAAGAGAGCACACCGACAAAATAAGCTTCACCGACAAGCTCACTGTTCGCATCAGGTCTGATAAGCTTCAAAATACTCGTCATCAGCTCAGTACGGTTCTTTACCATCAGTAAAAGTGGTGAAGCGTCATTGGCATCATTGGAGACTGACTTTGAGTAGATCATCATCAACAGCCACTGAGTAAGCGGCATCCTTCCCATCAGCACAAGGATCTGGTGGATCGATGAGATCTCTTTGCGAAAGTGAAATGCTGCCGAATTGATGAACTGCAAGAGTTGCAGCGTGATGGCATGGTCACGTTCAAAGGCCTCTGTGATCTCATCGATATCGACATCTGACATCATCATATTGCATAGATGTATCACGCTAAGCTGGTTGGGATCGTAGTGCTTGTTCTCAATGATCTTCGGTTTGGCAAAGTAGTAACCCTGAAAGAGACCGATACCGATCTCACGCAGATAATCACTTTCCGTACGAGTCTCGACTTTTGTAGCGATGATATCAAGTCGATACTGCTTTAAAGCATTGACCCCCTCTTGGAGATACTCTATATCTGAACGCCGAATATCTATCTTGCAAAATGCCATATAAGCCATGATCGGTTCAAACTTCTTTAACATCTGTGGGGAGAGCGCCATATCGTTCAGTGCAAGACGGTACCCACGTGAACGAAGTGCTATAAGCCGTTCGATAAGCTTATCATCGACTATGATATCATCGAGTAACGCAAGGACGAAGAACTCTTTTGGGATAGAGAAGATCAGATCATGCATCAAAAACGAGTAGTCTAATTTGATAAAAGCAAGATGACCACCAAGTAGCTCCTTTGTTCCCAACTGGTTTAAGACACTGTTTATTACCCTGGCTGTAGCCTGACGATTGTCACCATGACCCTCTCCCACTTTACCATCACGATAGAAGAGTTCATAGGCAAATATCCCTCTCTCATGTTCGATGATCGGTTGACGCCCCAGATACTGTACCATTGACTTATCCTCTATGATAGATCATATTTTCAATATTATCGTTCTTTTACAAGATTTGTTTAATTTTTATATCGATTAGACGTATATAATGACTTGAAAGACTCTTGTCCACACCCTAAAGGGTTATAAAGAGTCTAAGACCGGACTATAGAAGGCATATCCTTATCTTTTTTACTATATAATTTACTATATAGTAAAAAAGACCTTCCAGGAGAGTAAAGATTGAGACCAAAAGATGAAGTGACACGTAGTCTGCTGATAGACCGACAGACCTGGGATGATTCGATGCGATATGCCAGGGGTCGTTACAAGATGAGTCTAAGTAAAGTGACTGAGAAGTTACTGCA
>JAUWRZ010000284.1 GCA_030610325.1 Sulfurimonadaceae bacterium
CAGCACTTTATATAAAAATATCTCGTTACAAAGGCAATGCTTTACTTTTTTATGTCAGTATGTTTTAAAATACAAACGTCTTAACACGGGGTCATGGGTCAACTTTTTTATACCGAGCTTGCGAGGGTAAATTAAGTGGAGCCTTGACCCCATGAGGTCTATACAATACATGATGCAATGAACAAGTGAATGTGCTCTAAAGGTCATTCGTCCAAAAATGGCATGATGTCCATACATCCACTATTGAAACAGACAATCCACTAGCAGCATAAAAAGTCATCCGTCCAAAAAGCCACACAAAGGAACGTTGCATAAAAACTGAACTCACCAACGCCCTAAAAGGCTTCACCCTAGCCACAAATATGCTGACGACCATCCCGTTCTTCAAGACCCATGACTTCTTTCGAGGCATAAACGGCTATGCGGTGATGAGTTACCCTCTTGTCGGTCTCCTGCTTGGTACTCTGTTATACTTCAGTTATAACGGGTTAGTCGAGTTTTTCCCGGTCGAACATGCCAAGATCATGATCTTTGTCATGTGGATAATGTTGACCGGTGCTCTGCATCTTGATGGGTTTTCTGATACAGTAGATGGTCTATTTGTCCCTAAAGAGCGTTCAGAAGTCGTGATGAGAGACCCGAATGTCGGTGGTATGGGCATGGTCTTTACCATCACTTTCTTACTTTTAAAAGCTTCTGCGCTCTGGTTCCTGGATGTGCTTTATCTGCTTCCTGTGATACTGATGTTAGGACGATATAACGCTGTGTTAGCTATTTATCTCTTCCCTTACATCCGTAAAGAGGGAATGGGGGCTCTGGCCAAAGCAGAGTTTGCAACATGGCAATTGTGGATCGCCAGCCTGTTTGTCGCAGGGGTCGTGATCATCACTGGTTCATGGCTTCTACTTGCCTTCACGCTGCTCATACTGCTTCTTGTAAAACTCTTTTTTATTCGACGTCTGGGTGGGTTTAGTGGAGATATCTACGGATTTTTGATCGAAGTGACAGAACTTGTACTGTTAAACATATTACTTATCGGAGTCACGACATGATGATCACATTAGTACGGCATGGGGAAGTGGAAGGGCGTTATATAAATTGTTATAATGGTCATATTGACATAGGTCTTTCACGGACAGGGTATGATCAGGCATATGCACTTGCCAGACACTTTGAGGACAATAGCTTTGACGCCGTCTACTGCTCTGATCTCATCCGTGCGCGAGAGACCTTAAAGCCCATAAAGACAGAGGTCGAGCCGACGTTCACTGACCAGATACGTGAGAAGTCCTGGGGAAGACATGAGGGGAAGACCTTTGATGAGATCATGATGATGGAGAACCAGGGTTATGAGAGTTTTGATCAGTGGCTGGCACTGCTCGATGGCGAGGACTTCGCCACCTATACGGTACGGATCAAAAACTTCTTTACCGTCTATCTTCCAGCCCAGGGCTATGAGAACGTACTGGTAGTCACCCATGCCGGAGCTATCAGAAGCCTGATAGGTGTGGTGAAGGGTATCTCGATCGAAGAGGCCTTTGGTCAGCATCTTGGTTATGGTAACTATATGACACTAGATACCGATGATGGACACTTTGGGGAGGTGGTATGTCCAGAGTAGTCCTCCTTCTCTTGCTGCTATTACCGCTTTATGCTCAGGAGCGCATCGTAACACTTAGTCCGGCTATCGCGGAGATAGTCTCAGGGTTGGGTGAGATGGAGAACATCGTCGCGGTCAGTGATTATACGCTTTATCCAAAAGCATTGACCAAAAGAGTCAAAGTAGGTGGCTATACGACACTCTCCATCGAAAAAGTCCTCTCACAAAAGCCTACGCTTGTCATCGGTCTTACTCATCAAGAGGAGTTCCTTTCTCAGCTACAGGCCTTTGGAATCCGTACGCAGGTGCTTAGACTTGAGAGTATAGATGATATCAAAGAGAGTATCAGCACAGTCGCAGATGTCTTACAGCATCGTAAAGTAGGAGAGAGACTTATCACCTCTATTGAGAGTAGTAAAGAGCAGGCACCCCGACTCGCTAAGCCTCACTCTGTCCTTATTGTCTTTGCCAATGCCAGTGCACTTTCGCGTGGCGTCTATGTAGCAGGGCATGATCTCTTCTTTGAGGAGATACTGCAGGCATGTGGTGCGACCAATGCTTATACTACTGATTACTCTTTACAACCGGTATTGGACATCGAAGGCATCATCGCGACTGATCCTGACCATGTCCTTCTTCTGCTGGGTGGACTGGACAGAGGTGTACCCGAAGAGTTAAAAGCGCAGTGGCAGGCCCTCCCTATCAAGGCGGCAAAAGAGGGCCGGATCGATGTCATCCAAAATGACTACATCCTGATCCCTTCCCAACGTATCGCCCAGACGATCACGACCATTTGTGAAGCGATCCAGTGATAGTCGTTGAAGGTGTCAGTTGCGGTTATCAGCGACCGGTCCTACATGACATCAGTTTTAGTGCGCAGAGAGATCTATGTGTCTTAGGGGTCAATGGCATAGGCAAGAGTACTTTGGCAAAAGCGCTGTGTGGTCTTATTCCTGCTGAGGGGGAGATTCTTATCGATGGAAGAGACCTTAAATCTTTTAGTGCAGCGCCTCGGGCAAAAGCCATCACCTACATCCCGCCAAAACTGGAGAGTTTTGATACTCTGATCACCGTGCATGAGTTTATCCTGATGGGACGCTACCCCTACAAAGACCCTTTTACGGCTTACAGTGCTGAGGATGAGAAGCTTGTCACAGGCCTTATAGAAGAGAGTGCTTTGGAGGCAGACCATCTCATAGGTGAACTCAGTTCCGGGCAGCAGCAGCTTCTGCTTATTGCTCAGGCACTCTCACAGCAGAGTGATATCATCATCTTTGACGAGCCTACAGCAAACCTTGACCCTAAGCATGCCAAAGACTTTTATGATGCGCTACATACACTGCCGGAGAAGACGCAAAAGATCGTCATCACGCATGATCTCAACCTTGCGAGACAACTCGGTTTTGAGATCCTCTTCTTGCAAAAGGATAGGGCAAAGCACTATAGTGATCCGGATGCTTTTTTTCAACGTGATAATCTGGAGGCATGTTATGGAGTCGCTTTCAGTGTGAACGATGATGTCATCGGTGTAGCTTATGATTAAAGCTTTTACCCTCTCCCTTTTGCTTATCCTGACGCTCTCCTCACCCTTTCTGGGTGCTATGGATATCGATCTGAGTAAGATCTGGATCTCAGATTCATTGGAGCATAAGATCTTCTTTGAACTGAGGCTTCCCCGTCTGATGCTTGCGTTTTTCAGTGGAGCTATCCTTGCCCTGAGTGGCTGGTTGTTTCAGACCCTTTTTCGTAATGCGCTGATGACACCCTTTACTCTTGGTATCTCCGGTGGGGCTGTATTGGGAACCGGGATAGCCGTAGTCCTTGGCCTGAACAGCATCGTCGCAGGGGTAGCACTGAGTGGGTTATTTGGTTTTGCCGGAGCGCTGCTCTCGGTCATCTTGCTCTTATGGCTCTCTCGCTACATCGCCCATCGTGGCAGCAGTTCGCTGCTACTGCTGGGGATAGCACTCTCCTTTTTCTTCTCAGCAGCTCTGATGGTCCTCTTCTCGCTTGCATCCGCCATGCAGTCGCATGCCATCTTGCACTACACCATGGGCTCACTCTCCACGATGGGGTACGCAGAGGC
>JAUWRZ010000472.1 GCA_030610325.1 Sulfurimonadaceae bacterium
TCTCCCTTCTTTCGCTTCTGGTTCTATTTCATCGCACCCTTTCATAAAGAGATAGAACAAGGTGACTATGATGCGGTACTTGAACGCTTTGCCGAGCGCAGACAGAGTTTCACCGGCAGGGTCTTTGAAGAGCTCTCCGACTTGCTGCTTATCCAACTCTACAAAGACGACCCACTCAGCGATACCGGAAGCTACTGGGACCGTCAGGTAGAGATAGATATCCTCGCACAGACTGCCAGCGGCCAAAATATCGTCGGTGAGTGTAAATGGACCAATCATAAGGTCAATAAAAAAGAGTTGGGAAGGCTGGCAGATAAATGTGAGAAGATCGATCTGGACCCAGATGTGACTGTACTCTTTAGCAAACGGGGTTTCTCTAATGAGTTAGCCCATCTTCGCAGTGATACGCTGGTTCTCTACAGTGCAGAGGATTTTCGCTTGCTGCTTAAAGACGTCTCCTCAGATGAGCTCATCGAGGGCCTTGCACTGCCATCAAGTTAAGGACTTTACTCCCCAACAGCGGAGGCAAAGCCTTCTGATTCCGAATCAGCATCTCTTGACTTAAGGGGAATGACTCTCTCCTAAGCTTTCAGGTTCGATACAGAGCTTGCTTAGGCACTCAAGACTCAAATACGCTTTAGGCTCTTTTTATCGATCTTCACTATACTTCTATTTATGAAGATACTATTTTATATGATATTTATCATCCTGCTTACTGACTTAAGTGCATCTACTATAGATGAGAAAAAACAATCATTTGAAGACGCTTGTGCTGATGGGAATACGATCTCTTGTCACAACATGGGACTTATGTATGACTATGGTGATGGTGTCGATGAGGATGATGAGAAAGCTTTGGGCTTTTACCTCAAAGCTTGCGATAAAGACTACGCTCCAAGTTGTTCAAGAGCGGCTCTCTTATATGAGGAGGGTAAAGGTATAGAAGAGGATATGAACAAAGCTTTCAGACTTTACTCACAAGCCTGTGGAGGTGGAGATGGGTTTGGATGCCATAATGCAGCTGTCTACTATTCAAAAAAAGAGACAGAAGCTATGAAAAATGTCGCCATTGGTCTTTATAGTAAAGCATGTGATGAAGGATATGCTCCATCATGTATCTACCTTGGGCGGATGTACAGAGATGCAAAGACACTCTCAAATGACTATGAACTGGCTAAAGAGAAGTTCGATCTGGCCTGTGAGTTGAACAATACTTTGGGGTGTAAGGAGTTAAGGATCTTGGAAGAGGCGGGTTACTAAGTACACTTTAGTCCTTTCCTTGATCTTTCTTCCTCGTTCCAAAGTCCCGCTTTTATTGGCTTCACTGGGACCGGTCAACCCTTTTCCCATCTATGGTATGAAACATACACTCTTACCATCTTCCAGATTTGCTGGAATATCCTAAAGCTGAGGCTCATCTAATCTGACTTTTATCTATATGTATGCTTGTCGTTTGCAGAAGCTATAAGCTATAGCTCAAGAGAGATGGAGCGAGTTAAGTTCTATTGACACCGCCATCTGTCAGGTTTTGCTATAATGCTGATACTACGTTTTTATACTCTGTTAAAGGAACCGAGATGCTACTGGATAAACGCATCACTTTTGATATCGACAAGTGCTCTGCTCAGCCGACAATCAGGCATATGAGGATCCGTGTCTCCGATATCCTAGAGATGCTTGCAGAGAATGTCAGTACTGAAGAGATACTAAATGATTTTCCAGATCTGGAAAAAGAAGACATTCAAGCAGCATTACACTATGCCGCTAAACGCATCAACATCAGCAGAGTCGCCGCGTGACGATCTGGCTTGATGCCCAATTACCTCCCAAACTTGCAGACTATCTCAATTACCGCTTCAATGTCAAAGCTATAGCAGTTCGTGATCTCGGTCTACGAGATGCATCTGATATGGAGATCTTCAGTAAGGCCAAAGAGGCAGATGCTGTTATCATGACAAAAAACAGTGACTTCATAGACCTCTATTTTCGATTTGGAGCACCTCCAAAGATCATCATCATAAATTGTGGAAATGTCACTAACCAGTTTCTACAGATATTTTTACAAGACCGATTTCCTGAAGCATTAAAGTTGTTAGAAAATACAGCGATCGTCGAGATTGGATAGCACTACAGAGAGTAGTGGGTTGTCACCCGACCCTATGCTTTGGCGGTAAAATGTCCCTAAATCTAAATTTGGTGATATGCTATAATAGTACTTATATTGCACTAAGTATCTAAGATGACA
>JAUWRZ010000364.1 GCA_030610325.1 Sulfurimonadaceae bacterium
ACAACATGCCTGCCGACACCACTATAGTCATCTATGCAAGAAAAGCTAATACCGGGTAAGACTATTGTTGCTGTAGTATGTGACTGTTACTAAGTAAAGAGAGGGCCTGATGCAGACTCACGATGTCATATGAGATGCTGATGACATACAGGGTCAATAGAAGTGCCCTAAAGTCAAGTGAAGTCTTGGATGAAATGAGAAAAGTAGAAGACTCTTCCGGGAAGATCCGGAAGAGATATCGTAAGATTATGGCAGTTTTGGTCCGGCAGATGAGTAATCAAACGCACTGTCTTCTGTCTGATATTTCTGAAAGTTGTCGATAAACATCTGGCCAAGTTTGTCACGTGTCGCATCAAACAGCTCTTTATCTGCCCAAGCCTGACGTGGGTTAAGGACTTCTGGTCTGATATCACCCAATGACTTTGGCACATGCAGGCGGAAAGTGCGTGTCGTATCGAACTCGCTGTCGTTGATAGAACCATCCAGGATAGCGTTGATGCAGGTACGAGTGTCTTTAATACTCATCCGTTTACCTACACCATAAGCACCACCTGTCCAACCTGTGTTCACAAGATAGACATTAGCTTCATGCTCATCGATCTTCTCACCAAGCAGTTTGGCATAGACGGTTGGGTGCAGTGGCAAGAATGCCTCACCGAAACACGCAGAGAAGGTAGCGACTGGTTCAGTGATACCACGTTCAGTACCAGCGACTTTTGCCGTGTATCCACTAAGGAAATAATACATCGCCTGCTCTTTAGTGAGCTTGCTCACCGGAGGCAGGACACCAAAAGCATCCGCTGTCAGGAAGATGATGTTGTTTGGATGACCGCCGGAGAGTGTCGTACAGTGGTTCTCTATATGCTCTATAGGGTAAGAGACGCGTGTGTTCTCTGTCTTGGAGCCGTCATCATAATCGACCTCTCCCGCATCATTGGCAACGACGTTCTCAAGCATCGCATTACGTTTGATCGCCCCATAGATCTCAGGTTCGTTATCACCATTGAGGTTGATGACTTTTGCGTAACATCCACCTTCGAAGTTAAAGACACCCTCATCATCCCAGCCGTGCTCATCATCACCGATCAGTTCACGATTCGCATCAGTAGAGAGTGTCGTCTTGCCTGTCCCGCTCAGACCGAAGAAGAGTGCCACATCACCCTCTTTCCCGATGTTAGCTGAACAGTGCATCGCAAGCTTGCCTTCAAGTGGTAGCCAGTAGTTCATCATGGAGAAGATACCTTTTTTCATCTCTCCGCCGTACCAGGTACCACCTACGATAGCTATGTTGTCTTCGACATTGAAAAGGACGAATACCTCAGAGTTCAGTCCATGCTCTTTCCACTTATCGTTGACTGCCTGACAGGCATTGATAAGGGTGAAGCCCGGCTTAAAACCTGCCAGCTCCTCTTCACTCGGTCGGATAAACATGTTTTTCACAAAGTGAGCTTGCCATGCGATCTCTGAGATGAAGCGAACAGGATGCTGACTTGCTTTACTCGCACCGGCATAAAGGTCCATGACATAGAGATCTTTACCGGAGAGCTGCTCTGTTGCGACAGCATAGAGCTCGTCAAAGATCTCTTTTGAGACCGGCTGGTTGACATCCCCCCAAGCGATGTTTTTATTGGAAGGCTCCTGATCGACAAAGTACTTGTCTTTCGGACTACGGCCGGTAAAGATACCGGTATCGACCATCGTCGCACCGTTATCGGCTAGCGTCTCACCATTTTTTATCTCATGTTCGATTAATGTGTCAAACCCTACATTATGATAAAGTTCACCGATATTTTTGATCCCGAGGTTTTCTATCTCTGTTTGCGTATTCATAGACTTCACTTTTAATCGAATTTGTTCTACTCAGACCTGCTGAAGGGAGCACGTAAAACTTTAGCTCTTTCTTGTCGACAAGTATACACTCTAGTAAGTTTAAAATTTATAAAACGTATAGATCTGACCCAATAATCTAATACTAATGTGGTATAGAAAAGCGATTTCACGATGGCTACACAATGATCTTCTAGACTGTGACTATCAAAACCGATGATGGTTACGATAAGACGAAAAGAAACAGCTCTTTTAAAGATAGGAGCTGTGAGCCTTGCATTGACGGTACTCACGGTCAATAGCGGTACGAAAAAAGTAGCAGATAAATGATCTGCAGAACTAGGCAACAAAAAAAGGATACAAGATGAAGACTTTACTGATGATATTAGGCATAACAGCGATACTTGGTGCAGCAGACGGTGCTGCTTTATATAAGAAATGTGCAGCCTGCCATGGTGCCAACGGTGAGAAACATGCTCTTGGAAAGAGTAAGGTGATCCAAGGCATGAGCAAAGAGGAGCTTGTCACTGCCATGAACGGCTATAAAGATGGCACTTATGGAGGTCCTATGAAGGCGCTTATGAAAGGTCAGGTCACTTCACTCAGTGCTGAAGACACTGACACTTTGGCAGACTTTATCAGCTCAAAATAGCTGATACTCCCAATTCAAAGCGGCCATCGCACTATGATGGCCGTCCCCTCCCCTTCGCGAGAGTCCACCTCGATCCTCATATCATACTCTTTGACGATCATAGCGACGATATGCAGACCGATCCCAAAACCACCTACACTCGTATCTGCACGCTGATAACGTTCAAAGATATGTTCCAGCTTATCTGCAGCGATCCCAATACCGGTATCTGTGACATCCAGAAGATCATTTGTCAGACTTATCCGGATCTCACCGCCAGGCTTGTTGTATTTGATCGCATTAGAGAGAAGATTGTCGATGAGTCGTATCGCCCGGGTACGGTCCATCGTGACTGTGACCTTCTCATCTAGCTGCAGGATGAGTCTAAGTCGTTTCTGTCGATAACGTGTCTTAAAGTACTCCAGCCGCTCCTGCAGCAGATATGTCATCTCTATCGGGACATCCTCCACGGCAATATCATGGTTCAAGACCAGATAGGTCAGATCATCATAGATCGTCGAGATCGTACGTGAGGCGATGGCTATTCGGT
>JAUWRZ010000112.1 GCA_030610325.1 Sulfurimonadaceae bacterium
CTGTGATCTACACTTCGCACGAATCATTGGTGCAAAAACGGTTCTCTATGCCGTCACTGCCGCCAAAACTGCTCCAGTCGATAGCGGGCATCTCGGCCTTACGCTGCTCATACTGTGCTTTGGTGATACCCTCATAAGGCATCTGCACATACGCGCCGACATCGGTATGGGGCAGCATGGAGACTGACTTGATGATCGGGGCGAAGAGGGCCAACATATGCTCTATCTGCATCGCTTCGCTTTTTGGGTCGAAATAGATGGTACAGCTCACCATATTGTCACTCCACTCGCGCTGAAGCATCGCCAGAAGCGAGAACTGCTCCCAGGCTGAGACCTCTGTCGCTTTTCGGGTCTTACCCTGGTCGATAGGGAACTCAAAGACAGTCGTATTGGCGCTGTAGCTGTCATCCTCATGTGGGACACCGGCAGCCTTGAGTACATCGCAGATGCGAGAGGAGTTACCGACGCGCATCCGGCGGATAGCATACTTAAAGGTAGGGAAGTGCATGCCTGAGCTAACACCGACAAGCTGGCTGATGGTACCTGATGGCTTGACAGTCGTGACGCGAACAGATGGTGGTACACCTGCTTCTGCAGCGAGATCGCGGTTGGCTGTAAGGACAAGCTTGTACCCTTTTCGAAGTCTTCGTGTCAGTTCTGTCGCACCCAGTGCATCGAGCATATCAGCAATACCGGAGAGACTCACACCGATACGGCGGTTACGCACGACGATGGAGTTGGTCTCGGGACGGTGTGTCGGAAGCAGGGCAACGGTCGAAGCGTAGAAGGTCGCGTACTCCAGCGCCTCATAGAACTCCTCCTCTTTGAGACAGCGTTCAGAAAAGACCTCTGCGAGATTACAGAGCTCAAAACTCTCTAACGGGATCTCGGAACAGGGATTTGCCAACCACGCTTTATCTTCTGACTCTTCGCCGTAACGGGCATATTTCTGTACATTGATGAGGTTCATGATGCCTGGTTCGCCATTATCGCGGATGTGTTTCGCGATCATAGGAAGCTTTTCAAAGTCCTCTGTCTTCTCCAGGACCACGGTGTTATTGGACATCCAGCGTATCTTGGAGCGTTCAGGGTTCTTGGTGTAGTCTTTAAGCTCAAGGAAGGTCTCATCATCTACAGAACCCAGCGAGATCTCGGCACTTCGGCGTACATTGCCTGCTACGACACAGGCTCCGATGGCGTTCATGACATCAGCTACGCAGCGTGTCTGGTCATTGCTCCCTTCACAATAGTCATCCAGATAGCCTTCGACGCGCTCATGCAGTTCGATCAACGGGGCAGGGCCGGAGGCTGTACCGCCAAATCCATGGATAGGAGAGCCTTCAGGACGGATCTCATCATAATCAAAGGCGAACCAGGCTCCTCCTTTGGTGTAACTGTCGATAAGTAGACGTACTGATGCGACCCAACCCTCTCTGCTGTCAGGGATGACATAAGGGACAGGTCTGGACTTATCCGGCATGTTGACGTTCTCACCCTTCCATGCAGTGTTGAAACCGACACCTACGCCACTCATAAGCATATCCATCGTCCAGTCTGCCGCAAGTGCGAGATCTTCCGTGTCTACGGCGCCACAGTTGTTTAGTGCTGCACCTCCGCGCTCATAGACATACTCCGTACCCATGACCCATAAGCCGCGTCCCGGAGGTAGCCACTTCATCTCAAACATCGCGACTGCGATCTTTTTGGCATAAAGCTGCCACTTTGTGTCATCCCATGCCAGGCGGTTCAGCACATAATGGCTCTTCCGTACAGAGAGTACACCGTTGACGACCCGGATGACAGTGTCTGCCCAGTGCTCCTGTGTTCCATCGGGTTTGATCCGGCTGTAGGTGCGGTAGTAGGTAGCTTCACCGAAGCCACCGAACCCGAAGGTCGCTTTTTTTGCACGTATCTCATTACAAAACGCCTCTTTTAGACTAAAACGCTCTTTTACGACTTGTTGTGACTGTTTCACTATTATTTCCCTGTCAAATAAGCAGATAGGCTCTTGGAAGATGAGGGTCTGCTATGGATTTTATCGGCTCTTATAGAGCTAAGCATTTTGTATGCCATATTTACTATAAAAAAATATTTTACTGTACGTGTCAAAGTAGATGTAAAGATCATCTCAATGGGTGATCGTCACCTACGAGATGATGTATCGCAGCCATCTTAACATCTTTGGTAGGAAAAAGAGTTGATCTATGTCTATCATATCTTTTAATGAAGTCAGTACTATTTAGTTATTAGAGGTGCCCTTAAATTATCCAGAAATTTTAAAAGATGCGGGAGTGGCATGGCTTATCTGAGTGAATAGAGCATTTATGTTAACAATATATAATTATTTGTGTTATAATACGAAAAATAACAGATCTGTTGATATCTAGATAAATAATAGACTATTTTACAATAAGTCTTAACGATCTATGGTCAATGATCATATGCATACAAGTTAGATTGTTTAAGTATAATAACAAAATTTTTAAATAGAGATGATGAATGTGGAATAGGGCACTTATATTACTGTTGAGTGTTGGTCTTAGTACTGCATGGGCAGACAACTGCTACTCCATCGCACTCTGGAGTGTCCCGGAGGGTCTCTATAAGGATAAAGGTGCACTCCCTGCTGATGAAAAGTGCAAGATATTGAACATCGGAGGTCAAGTGACAGAGCGATGTGGCTGTTATGATGATCTTCAAGAAGCCGACATGGTGATCGATGGCTTCTTGAGACGGTACTCTACCGCTTATGTGACTACTACCAGACGTGGACGTTTCTCTTCATCAGATGAGGTGGAGATGGCACATACTCCTGAGACGATAGAAGGACCGCATCCATTCGATCTCTCTATGCTTACGCAAACGGATGTAAAAGAGGAGTCACATAAAGCCTTACAGGAGCGACTCAAAGAGAACAGTCAAAGTAAAGATCAGCTCATAGCAGATCGCTCAGACCTCTTTGGACTGCACCTGCATGGCAAATACGGACAGTATATCCAACAAGATTACATCCTTAGGGATTTCACCGACTTTGAGTATGATGTACAGTTAAAGTTCGAGTTTTTTAAAGATGGCTATTTTGAGCGTAAAAAGATCAAGAGAAGAGTCGCGCAGGCATCTCGATTGCGTTATTTCCAAGATCTGACTACACTGCAAAAAAACGACTATGATGATATCTTACTTAAGATCGAGGCGCTGAAGTCCGAGATAACTATGCACTACTACCAGGAGTTGAGTGCTATCTATTTTGATGCTATTGTCCAGAAGCAAGAGGAGCTCGAGCACTCTCTGACAACACGGTATGCACTGACCGAACTGCTACAGAAACGTCATCGTTTTATCCATACAGCGAAGATCTATGAACGACATGACCGAAGTGCCATCGACAGTGGACTCTACAGGCTGCTGCAGGAGATAGAGCGTCTACCGTTGATAGAGCTTGAACGGATCAAAGAACATGCGATGGAGTACAACACAGACTTGCGGATAGAAGATTCACGCATGAGTCTTCTGGACATAGACAGGAGTTATACTGACAACGTGAAGATGAACCTTTTTGTCAATCGACGTGAGGTAGATGAACTCGGATGGTATCACACTGTAGGCGCTGAGGCAGATCTCCCCATAGACTTTAGTGTAGGCGAAGAGCAGCGACTGGCAAAGCTGGAGCGGAAGTCACATCAGATCCGACATGAGAGCTTTTCACGGACACTCTCACATAGACTTGCTAGTCTCTATAGGACGTTTATCGATACGCAGGCGCTGATCGAGATCGATAAAGATGATGTGAGTTTTTTAAACATCAGGATAAAAGAGTTCCAGTCTATAAAAGACAATGCCATCGCAAAACTGGATTTTGATCCTAATGAAGAGATCTTGGCCGGTAAGCAGGAGACTCTGGACCTAAAGTTTGAGCTTCTGTTGAAAAGAGTCGAACTCTTTAGCATTTTGAACGAGATCGCATATATAAGCAATATCCCAAATATAGAACACCTTGTAAAGGAGTAGATACCAGTTATGACACGATCATCCATGACCAGCGAGCAAAATTGTAAACGTAAGACGCACCGCATGAACATACCTATTCATGCGATCATCTATGGCACCACCTATCAGGTCACGG
Organism: Sulfurimonadaceae bacterium; assembly: GCA_030610325.1. GTDB lineage: Bacteria > Campylobacterota > Campylobacteria > Campylobacterales > Sulfurimonadaceae > BB26. The sequence continues at coordinate 4,124 of JAUWRZ010000112.1, forward strand.
ACTGGTCGACTCAGGGGCTGAACATCGAGCTCTCTGCAGAGCACTCCTCTGTAGACCTTACCGTCGGTGATAACGTCGAGATAGCCTTGATGTTGCCCACAGGTGACTCATCTATACTTCTACAGGTAGAGGGGGTCGTTAAAAAGTGCCTTGATAATACTTACGGGTTCGAGTTATCCAAGATCAGCGACAAGAACAGACGGGTACTGCGTCATTATGCTACTCTGGCCATCGAAGGTAGCCGTGACCATGTCGATGATCTCTCCGGAAACCTCTTTATGACCGATGTCCCGACGCCTATCCAGGAACCTATCTTGCTTACTGAGAAAGAGCATAAAGAGATACATGATAGTTTTCTAAAAAGGTCTTTTCTCTATCTCGTCTTTGGTTCACTATTGATGGTAGCGGTCATCTCTACACTGCTCTATAACTATATCATCATCTATGAGAGTACGGGACTTATCGCGGGCAATGCCAAGAACTACAAGGCGCCAAAAGATGCCAAGATCCAAGGGATCTATGTTGTCAATGGTCAGTCTATCACTCCTGATCAGCTGCTTTTTGAGATGGATGTCCAGGAGGAGCAGGAGCTCTTGAACGGTCTGGAACTGCAGCAGAGACTCATGGAGATGCAACTGCAGAGTGCGCAGGAGAGCCTGGATGAGTTTAGCGACCACTCTACCCGGAAACTACAGGAGATCGATAAGGTCACCAAGCAGGAGAAAGGTGCACTCATCGATGCTTATGATGTAGAAAAAGAGGCGTATGAGCGTGCCAGTACGCTCTATAAGCAGCAGCTTATCACGCTGCAGACCTACACGGATGTCCAAAATCAGTATTTTACTTTTATGTCACATTATAATGATGTCGTCTTACGTAATAAAAGTACAAGCAGAGACCGTGCTTTGGCAGACCAGGAGCTTTTTAAAAGTCAGGACCATATCATCACACTGCAACGCTCCATCGATAAGCTCAACATAGATAGAGAGATCAATGCACTTGAGATGACGACCCTTCAGCAGCGAGTCCAGAACGCTTCTGTCCTGGCAGACGAGTATGGTACGGTCCATAATATCTTCCATAACAGTGGTGACTTTCTGGAGTACTCCGATAATGTGCTTACCCTTGAGACGGATGAGACTCCCTATCTGCTTACGAAGATGCTTGCGGATGAGATCGCGTCTATCCATCTTGGTGGACCATGTCTTCTCTACTCGCAAAGAGAGAACCGCTCCTATCGTGGTCGTATTGCCGGCATAGGTTACTCGGTCACGGAAGGAGCAACGACAAATACGACGGAGATCTCGCAACAGGAGATACCGATACGCATCGAGTTTGAGGATGTATCGCTTCGTTTTCATCTAAACGAGTATCTTGAAGTCTACCTTATCAATGACTCTGCTATAGCCAAGAGCATCGTAGATGTCTTACCTCAAGAGCTGCTTACATTATGACCAGACGTTTTGGTAGAAAAGATGCGCTCCGCTCTCTGAGCAGACCGGCACTTTTTTATCTGGCTCTCTCGGGAATACTTTTGTATCTCTCTCAGCCGTACCTTCACTATGTGAGCAGTGAGGCGATCATCAGTATCGCAGTGATCGGCGCATGGCGTTACTCCTTGATGCTCATCAACTATCTCAGAGCATTCTGGTATGCCTTTCGTGTCTATCCCAAATATAAACAGCGGATAGAGGCCCTGCCGATAGAGGAACGTTACCCTGATCACGTCTATTTTATCATCCCCTCTTATAAAGAGGATGCCTGGGTCTCTACTGAAGTATTTCAGTCCCTTCTTGCCGATATCAACACGTTGCCTTGTCGTGCGACGCTGATCGTCTCCACCGGAAGTGACGAGGATGACGGCATCATCCGTAACATCTACGATGCTCACCCCAATAAAGTCAATACAAAGCTGATCTTTCAAAGACAAGATAGTGGGAAACGTATTGCTATGGGACATGCACTGAGAGTGCTTTCAAGGATAGAGAATGGGTATGAAGAGGAGAGTATCACGGTCTTTATGGATGGTGATACTTATCTGCCTTTGGGGACATTGAAAAAGAGTCTTCCTTTCTTTGCGATCGAACAAGGTGTCGGTGCTGTCACTACTGATGAGGTGGCCTATATCAACTCCGAGTCACGCTGGTATAAAGATTGGTTTGAGTTGAAGTTCGCGCAACGTCACATCCTGTTTCAGTCACAATCGCTTTCGAAAAGAGTGCTTACTCTGACAGGGCGTTTTTCTATCTTCAGAACGAGTGCTGTCATCACAGAGGAGTTCATCTCTATGATCGAGCATGATATCATCGTCGACCCCTCTTATGGCAAGTTCAGGTTTCTGATGGGTGATGATAAGAGCTCTTGGTATAACCTGATGAAAAATGGCTGGGAGATGCTCTATCTGCCTGATGTCCTTGTCTACTCTTTAGAGAGTCGTGACGGGGATTTTTTGGATGTCAGCCAGTCCCTTCCTTACCGCTGGTATGGCAATACCCTGCGAAACAATAAAAGGGCACGTGCCTTAAAAAAGCAGCCGCTTTTCATACGCTACCTCTTTTGGGACCAACTCGCGCTGATGTGGACCTCTCTGGTAGGGGTCATCGCGGCACTGCTGTTGACGCTGTTCGTCAATGTCATCTACCTTCCACTCTATATCTCCTGGATAATGTTTGTGCGGGTCTTACAGATGACTATCTTCGCCTACTCTGGTCACAGGGTCTCTTTTCGGACCATACCGCTGATGCTTTACAGTCAGTGGGTCGGCTCGTATATCAAGATAAAAGCCTTTTTTC
>JAUWRZ010000337.1 GCA_030610325.1 Sulfurimonadaceae bacterium
AAGAACTTAAAGAGTACAAAAAGCTCTGAGAGGGAGTTCTCTATCGGTGTGCCACTAAGAGCAAAACGGTGCTCCGCCTTAAGCAGCAAGACCGCTTTAGTCGTCTGCGCATTATAATTCTTTATTGCCTGTGACTCATCGAGGATCACGGTGTCAAAAGTGACCTCTCTGAACTTCTCTATGTCATTGCGTACCATTGCGTAACTCGTCAGGATAAGCTGAGCTTTCAACGCTTCATCAAAGTCGCGTTCTACTCCATAATAGAGGGCGAAGACGATCTCCGGACTGAACTTCTGCAGCTCCTTCTGCCAGTTATAGATAAGGCTTTTAGGCAGTACTACCAGTACCGGCTTTTTAGCCTTGGGAAGTATGGCACTTAAGAGCGCGATACTCTGCAGAGTCTTGCCCAGTCCCATATCATCGGCCAGGCAGCCGCCCATCTTATTATCATAAAGGTATTTCAGCCAGTGAAACCCATACTCCTGATACTCACGCATCTTTGCATTGAGTTTTGGCACCCTCTTTTTAGTATCACGCAGTCTATTAAAGCCTTCATAAAGTGTCTTCGAACTTTTAAAAAGCTCCGACCCTCCATGGCCCTCGATAAGTGCTTCTATCTGAGGCAGGTCAAAAAAGGAGATCTTCGTCTCTTTTTTATCTTTCTTGATGAGTCGCTCAAGCCTCTGAAAATACTCTTTTTGTACGATGACGTTCTCACCGCTGCTGAGTTCGATGTAGCCTTTTTTCTTGAACATCGAGATCGCATCATAGAGTCCGAACGTCTCTCCATCGATGTCCAGTGTCGCACTGCTTTGTAGAAAATCAATGCCGGAAGAGAGCTTGGTAAGGCTCAACTTTGGCGTCAGTGTCTTGATCTTGTACTCTTTTAGCTTCGCAGAACCGATAAGCCGATATTTTGAAAGCAGTGTCGGGAGCTCCTGTTTTAAAAATGCTGATGCCAGCAGTGGTTCGACCACAAAGTGCTCCTCATCGATGAAGAAGCCTCCGCCCGATGTCTTCTTATGTCGGTTTAACAAGCGGGACAGTGTCGGCGAGAGTGCATCGTGCTCATCACGTAGAAGCGGATGTACCATGATCTGCCGCTCGATGGCATTGACAAAGACGACGGTATCAAGGTCGTAACTGTTTAAAAAGTCAATATCGACATTCTCTATGAACTTCAGGACCTTAAGATAGAGCACGCCTTCTGCATCGACATCATCGATGACCAAAGCATCTTCTAACCTGATGCCTTCACGTTCTACGATTTCATGCTGTTCATAGGTAAGAGTGAACTCCTCAAAGAAGGTAAAAAGCAGTGAGAGGTACTGCTCCAGGAAAGTGAGAGGAAAAGCATTTTGAAACTGTGTTATCTTATCAAAGTACTCGCCTATGGCTACCACCATCACAACACTGTTGCCCTGAAGAAGAGAGCGCGGTGTCAGCCATTGGGCATCCTCTCCTACTGAGAACTTGGGAGTGATGATGCCATCAGACGAGTGAAGCGCGATCTCAAGAGTCTCTGTTTCATGGCTGAAACGAATCGGGGCACCCTTCTCATCTACCACATCCTCGACCAAGGCAAGCTGTTCAAGAAGTGACTCATGATCTCGTAAATAGAGGCGACTAGAGTCACTCTCCCACTGGATCTTAAAGAGCTGTGAGAGCTTCAGCTGTTCCAGAGTCATCAACAGTCTGCGTGCATGGTGTGTGTAAAGCTCCGGGTCGACTTCGACAGGAAGCAGCTTCTGATCACACACTTCAACATAAGCACCATAGTCATCAAAAAAGAGAGCAAAAAGGATCTTCGGTGCACTCTTGCGTTTATGGGTAGTAGTGATCTGGGTACGTCTTAAGTCTTCAAACAATATATTTACTTTCTATTCTATTATCAGGAGAAGTGGAAAGCAAAGTATAACAGGCTCCTGCTCAGATCCTGAAAAAAACGTCACGTAACATCACGCTCACCTTAAAAAGCGAAGTCACTGTCTCCAGTACAACAAAAGCTCATCTGCCCCGACTACAATACGCTCACTATCCCTGAAACAAAAAGGTCCATCATATGCATTTATTTATCTCACCCGGCCAACTCGGTGTCAATCCCCCTGTCACCAAACCCAACCATGCTTTTTTCAGTGAACTGGGCGAAGAGGGTTTTCGCAAGCTGGTCGCAGACCATTATGAGCTGCTAAAAGAGAGCGACATCGCCCATCTCTTCCCTGTCGATGATGCTGATGAGTTTGCCGCCGCTAAAAAACACGCAGCTGACTTTATGATCCAGATCTCCGGAGGCCCTTCTTATTTTAATCAGTCTCGCGGTGCTCCACAGATGGGTCGACGACATGCCCCGTTTAAGATCGATGAGAAAGCCCGTCAACGCTGGCTCGAATGTTACGCGATGCTACTACCGGGTCTGCAAACCAAAGTCAGCGAAGCGAACATCCTCTCATTTTGGAACTATCTCGATGTCTTCTCACAGTGGATGGTCAACACACCGACACACCCTTCCAACTAATACAGGTGCCCTACATAGAGACGACTTGATCGTCTCCATCTCATACTTTTCTCTTCCCATCCTATTACAATGATCCACACCTATGCTGAGGCTTAGCTATAGCATATGAGTTAAGATCACGACGTTAGAGAATGATTTACTTTCTGTAGATAGACTGGTCTCATCAAAAGATAAAAGGGCTTTTATGAGATACATCGTCCTGTTAAACTCCCGTACTGCACTTATCGTCTTACTCCTGGGCAACAGTACTCTCTCTACCGTTGAAGCGATGCCACTTGAGACTACTACAACGATCGATAGTACCTACCAACTTCTGGAGAGTACCCACAAAAGTGTCGCAGACCTTCTCGAAGCACAGGGGCTTGAAAAAAGTACTGCTTGGAAAAGAGCACAAAGACTTTTTCGCAGTGACAATATCGAAGTCAAGCTCCAGCACCTTCAGACGCACCCGACACTCGATCTCAGTCGTGAGGAGATACACAAAGCACTGGCCAAGCGTGCACTCTATCAAAGACCTCTGGACCTAGACAGTTATGCTTCACTTGTGAGCTTCTTACAGGAGATGAAAAGTCATCCATTAGATAAAGATGTACTTGAAGCTGCTCAGCAGATCACAACACTAAATCGCTCACTCTCTTAGAGCATAGATAAAACATATTTTGAAAAGTAGGCAGGGGAGTAAATAGAAGGTGCAGGCATGATGCCTGCGGGGAAGTGCTTACAGTGGTGTTACGTTCTCAGCTTGTGGGCCTTTTTGAC
>JAUWRZ010000485.1 GCA_030610325.1 Sulfurimonadaceae bacterium
AGACCATGCAAGTCAAAGCACTCTGGAGGCATCTACGTTTTTTTGCACTCAGGCTCTTTGACCCCGAGCTGACCTACTACGCTTCAAGCCTTAGTTTCTACACCCTCTTCACCATTGTCCCCTTACTGCTTATCATCCTGTCACTCTTGACGAACACACCAAGTTTTACTGAGTACTATGACAATATCAAACTTTTTATCATGGACAGTCTTATGCCGGCACATTCGGAGACCATCACGACCTACATCGATGGTTTTTTGCAAAACTCCCTGAAGCTCAGTGTCTTCGGCTCCATCATGGTCTTTGTAGCCTCTATGCTCTTCTTTCAGAACTTCGAGTATATCATCAGTAAGATATTTCGTACCAGACGACGAAGCATCTGGGAGTCCGTCACCACCTACTGGACACTGTTGACATTATCTCCGATGGCACTGGTCGCCTTCTTCTATGTCTCGGCAAAGGTCTCCTCTTTCTGGCAGGAACAGGCAATATCGGGCTGGTTCAATATCATGGCTATCTTCCCCTATCTCATCATCTGGGCACTCTTTTTCCTGATCTATAAGATCTCTGCCAACACTAAAGTCAATACCAAAGCTGCCGCGATCACCTCATTTATCATCGCGCTGGTCTGGAACCTCACGAAGGTCGCTTTTGTCTACTACATCTTCTATAATAAGAGCTATGCGACCATCTATGGCTCATTCTCCATCCTCATCTTCTTCTTTCTATGGATATACCTCTCCTGGATCATCTTTATCTATGGTCTGAAGTTATGCTATCTGATAGACCGCACTTATAAATACCGTGAGTATCACAACAAACAGAAGGGGTAGTGCTTTTCTATACCATACTGCCACAAAGGCTAAAAATAGTTGGAGCAGTACCAGAGCTCCATAGATGGTAACAGACCTCGGAGCAGACATCTCCAGCAGTTCCAATAAGACTCCATCCAACAGACTCCCCAACCCAATAAGATGTGCCAAAAGTACAAGTGGATAGAAGATGATGAACGACATGGTCCATAACACCGATAAAGGATGAGACGCACTAAAGCTCCCAAAGAGCCAGAGTCCAGAAGGCAACATCATCAGATAGACCCAGATATGGACAGCTATAAACTGTATGACCTTATGCCAATGTGAGAAGTGACGTATAAAGAGTAAGATAGAGAAGACACCTCCTACGGAGAGCCAAAAGCCCAGTGAGAAGAGGAGTCTTGGCCAGAGCGAGAGAAGCAGCATCACGGTCACAGACAGCGACTGCATAGATAACACCCGTACCCCTCTGTCATAAAGGATAAAACCGATAAACATCATCCCAAAGGCCCTGACCAGAGATGGGACAAAATCTAAAAACCAGAGATAAGCAAATAAAAAGAACAGCGTCATGACAAAAAGATCTCGTCTACTTTGACGGTAGGGAAAGTAGCGTTGCTGAACATGCCTGTAAAGTGGGCTAAGCAGGATGATGATGATAAAGGTGAGTACTCCCAGATGAAAACCACTGATCGCTAACAGATGACTTATACCCAGTGCAGAAAGGCTACTCCGTAACTCTCTGTCCATTGCAGAAGCGGTAAAAAGGGCACCAAATATCTGGGCTATATGGCTATTGTCATGTTTTGATGCGATAAGCTCGGCAACGCGCTGTCTCATCGATCTGTGCGGAAAGACTTTGGTTATCTGGGTGTAAGCGAAGAAACCTTTCAAATACTCTAGATAAGTCAGCCTGTCTGTTCTGAGCAGTAGCTCCAGAGAGTGACCTTGCAGATCACGAAGATAGTGTGGACCGGTCGTATAGAACGGTACTCCCTCTGAGCTACGGAGTCTTAGGACCTGATAATGGCTTTCACCTTTTTGCTTCTGATACTGCTGTATGACTTCAGCTTGTAGATAAGCATCATCAAAAGTAGTCAGTCTTTTAAAGTCGCGATATTCAGCTACCAGCATCATACTCAAGAGCAGTAGACAGACAGCAAAAAAACCGTAGATATCACGACCAATAAAAAGATCGACTCTCTCCAGCTTCATAACAGCTCCCTATACCCATAAGAAGACTATGATATCACAAAATTTAGATTATTTAAAGAGTGGAGATAGAGATGTC
>JAUWRZ010000219.1 GCA_030610325.1 Sulfurimonadaceae bacterium
CCCTGACTTCTCTACTATCGCAAAAGAGGAGGGCCACCGCGAAGCAGCTACACTCTTTAAGAACATAGGTAAGATAGAGGTCGAACATGAGAACATGTTCAAAGAGCTTCTTCGTCGCCTTGAAGCCGACGAGGAGCATCTCAGCGACGATGATGATGAGGAGTGGATCTGTGAAGTGTGCGGCCATGTACATCGCGGTAAAAAGCCGCCTAAAGTCTGTCCAGTCTGTAAACATCCACAAGAGTATCAGTCCAGACTAAACAGTAAAAAATAGACTACTTCCCCCTTGCAGATGCGCAAATGCGTTATCTGCACCCATCTTCTATAAAAAAGCTTCTCACAACCGCTTAAGCATATTATTCACAGATTATTAGTATATAATGTTTTATTATCAGGACTTATTCTAACTGACTACTGCGCTCCTCTAAAAACAATGTGAAAAGGTAAGAATGTACCGGTTATCAGTCACGGCTTTTCTAATCACCCTGCCCCTTTTACTCCTTGCTTCTGAACCCATCATACCACTACCTCAAGATGTCCCGGTAGATATGAAGAAGGTCCGCCTGGGTAAAGCCCTTTTCTTTGACCCCATCCTTTCGCAAGACGGGACCATCTCATGTGCGACCTGCCACCATCTTGAAGAGGGTGGTGATGATGGTCTACAGTTCTCTTTTGGTATCAAAGGGCAACTAGGTGTCATCAACTCTCCTACTGTCTATAACGCTGTCTATAATTTTCGACAGTTTTGGGATGGTCGTGCCAAAGACCTTCATGAGCAAGCCGAAGGACCCATCATAAACCCTATCGAGATGGGAAATGACTTTGAGACACTTATCGCTACTTTAAAGCAGAGTAGTTATGACAAGTCATTTGAGCTGATCTATAGTGATGGTGTGACCAAGACAAACATCCTCGATGCCATCGCTGAGTTTGAAAAGACACTCACTACCCCTGATGCCCCCTTCGACAGATACCTTCGCGGTGATAACGCTGCCATCTCTCTCGAAGCCAAAGAGGGTTACGCCCTTTTTAAGGCCAAAGGGTGCATAGCCTGCCATCATGGGATGAACGTAGGCGGAAACCTCTATAACAAGTTTGGAGTGATGGAGTCGACCAACAGTGCCGATCTGGGCCGTTTTAATGTGACAAAGAAGGAGCAGGACAAATACTACTTTAAGGTCCCTTCCCTGCGTAATGTCGCACATACCGCTCCCTATTTTCATGATGGCAGGAGTAAGACACTCGCAGATGCGGTCCGAGTCATGGCCAAGTATCAGCTTGGGCGTACACTCGGTGATCAAGATGTAGAGAAGATCGTCCTCTTCCTACGCACTCTGAGCGGCAAACTGCCTGAGAGCATAAAGTAAGATCATGCGCTCAAAGCTCTTTGACGGCATCACCCTCTTGCTGATCGGTTCGGGTATCACCCTTGCTCTGCTCTATCTTTATCTACTTAAGATCGACAGCAGTATTGAGAACCATACCACCTACCACCACAGTATCACCAAGTTGAAGATCTTGGATAAAGAGTTCAATAACTTCTTGCTGCATCAACTCACCTTTGCCAACTATGACACGATCACTGCCAATACCGGGGAGTTCTCCCAGATCTTCGACTTACTGCGCCAGGGTGATCTGGTAGAGAAATATGGTGCGACTTTTGAGAGGGACCTGCGTCAGGTCAATCATCTTTATCAGAAAAAACTGGACAATATAGAGCGTTTCAAATCCAGCAATGCCAGTGCGATCAACTCACTTAACTATCTGTTCGATCTCAACAAAGCCATCTTGAGAGACCAGACAATACCCCGTTCTACCGGTGAGCTGACTAACGAACTACTCTTTATGCTTCTTCAAATATTTACGCGATTACACAGTGATGACTCGCTCATCCAACAGCCGTTACTACTCTTACAGGCTCAAATAGGAGATGATAGCAGTGGTGATCTCTTATATTTTTATAGACATACAAAGGTCGCACAAAAGAGCCTCTATACCCTTAAAAAGCTCTCCTCCTCAAGCGACAGCACCACACTCTTTGAGATACTCAATAAGTTTCACCGGGACCTTGACAGAGTCTACAACAAACAGCTCTTTACCCAAAAGGTCATCACCTCACTCTTCTTCGCATCATCATTTATGATCTTGATATTACTAGTCATCATGTATCGTCTCTCACTACGTTCAAAACAGGAGCTTCAGGCATTTAAATTTGCTGTCGAGCATAGTGACAACTCCATAGTCATGACTACTCCCGATAGAAAGATCGTCTATGCCAATGAGGTCTTTGAACGAGATTCCGGCTATAGCAGAGAGGAGTTCATGGGAGAGAACCCAAGGATCTTAAAGTCCGACAAGCAAGATCAGCAGTTCTATGATGATATGAACGTAGTACTCGACAGCGGATCCAAGTGGGAAGGCGAGTTTATCAATAAGCGCAAGGATGGCTCACTGTTCTATGAGAAAGCCTCTATCGTCCCTATCTACCTGAACAAAAAACTTATCAACTACCTTGCCATCAAACTTGACATCACAAAATATGTCATACAAAACCAGCAGCTTGAACAGTCAGCAGCTGTCTTTGACAACACCGAAGACGCGATCACCATCACCGACAAAGATAACAACATCGTCTCCGTCAACAAAGCCTATGAGAAGATGACCGGCTATACCCAGCAGGAGGTCATCGGTAAGAACCCAAATATCATAAGATCTGGAAAACAAGGCACACACTTCTACAAGATGATGTGGGACAGTATCTTGAACATCGGCGTCTGGAAAGGCAAGATCTACAACAAGACAAAAAGCGGCAACGTCATACCCGTCTGGCTGACCATCAAAGCCATCAAAGATACTCAGGGCGAGATCAGCAGTCACATCTCCATACATACCGACTTACAAGATATCATCAAGACACAGGAACGTGCTGATTTTCTTGCTTTTCATGACAGTCTGACCGGGCTGCCAAACCGCATACATTTCGAAGAGCATCTAAACCATGCCCTTGACCTTGCCAAGCGAAACAAGACCAATATTGCCGTACTCTTCATCGACCTTGACCGTTTTAAAGTCATCAATGACACCCTTGGCCATCAAGTCGGCGACGAGATGCTTAAGATAGTAGGGCTCAGGATCAAAAAAGTCCTTAGAGAGACGGATCTGCTTGCCCGCATAGGCGGTGATGAGTTCGTCGTCATCCTCGAAAGCTTTCAGCAAGAGAGTGATCCCGCCCATATATGTAAAAAGATCCTTGATACAGTCAAACAGCCTATCAAGATCGAGAACAACTCACTAAACACGACAGCCAGTATCGGTATTGCCCTCTATCCTGAAGATGGAGAGGACTGTAACACCATCATCAAACATGCTGACAGCGCCATGTATCATGCCAAAGACCTTGGCAAGAACAACTATCAGTACTACACCGCACAACTCTCCCATGCGGTCCATCAACGTCTCGATATCGAACAGGCACTCCAAAGTGCACTTAAAGAGAAGGAGTTCTTCCTCTTCTATCAGCCTCAATATGATCTCAACACCCATAAGATCACCGGTATTGAGGCTCTCATCCGCTGGCAGAGTAAACGACTTGGTACCATCTCACCTGCCGAGTTCATCCCGATCACCGAAGATAACGGCATGATAATCGAAATAGGCGAGTTTGTCTTTGAGAGTGCCTGTAAAGCCTTTAAAGAGCTCCAGTCATACAACTCTGATCTGAAGACGATCGCTATCAATGTATCCAGTATCCAGTTTCGTGAGCCAGACCTGCTCGAGCGGTTTTTAGCTATAGCTACGCGATGTGATGTATCTCCACACAATATCGAGATCGAGATCACCGAACGCTATATCATGGAGTATACCACCAGCAATATGACGCTCCTTGAGGACTTCCGCGATATTGGCTTCAAGATCTCCATCGACGACTTCGGTACCGGTTACTCCTCGATGAGTTATCTCAAAAGACTGCCACTCGATACTATCAAGATCGATAAATCCTTCATCGATGATATCCCTGATGACAACAATGATGTCGAGATCGCCAAAGCGATCATCGTGCTATCAAAAAGTCTTGGTTACCACGTCATCGCAGAGGGGATAGAGAAAAAGGAGCAAGAGGATTTCCTACGTGCCCATGGTTGTGATATGGGACAGGGTTATCACTTTAGTAGACCACTTAGCAAGGGTGCTCTCATCGAGTTTTGTACAGAGCATATAATATGATACACCAAACGAACAAGTCCGTTTGATTACGATATCTCCCGCTAAGAGTCATGCTGAGAGCATGATCAGGGAGTAAGGTCACATCAATAGATACAGCAGGCCCTCACCCCGAGAGTACTTTGTCGCTTTGCTCGGGCGCGCACTGTTTGCATCCTATACTTTGAAATGGCATAGAACACACGTGCTCCAGGGTCACTCGTCTCGAACATCTATCATTCGACTTAAGACAATACTCTTCAAGCTGGTCTAGAGCTCTACACCTCTGATAAAGCGTCTGAGTATCTTTCCTTCAAGTCGCTGACCATCATAAAGTGACTGTACGTTCTCGACTATTACC
>JAUWRZ010000489.1 GCA_030610325.1 Sulfurimonadaceae bacterium
AGAATTTTTCGAGATTATAGCGCAGTGGGTATCGATGGGTATTATTAATATCAAGTAAAGCTTAATGCTATGTTGGAACAAAGCTTTTTAATGACTTTTAATACAGCTATGCTAAAATCGCGTTAATTTAATTATCAGGACAATATTGATGAGATCTTTTATCTATCCGGAAATGATGGTACATACCGCACTTTGTACTCATAAAGACCCTAAGACAGTTTTACTTATAAGTGATGACAGTGCACGTTTTGATGAAGAGCTTGCACGTTATAGTGACTTTACAGTGAGTGTGATCAGTGCCAAAGATGCACTTGAAGCTATTCGTGGACTCGCAGACGACAGTTTTGATGTAGTCCTCACTGAAGCAGCCAACGATGCTGCACTTGTAGCGCATATTGCCCGCGTGAGTAAAGAAGATGCTCTTGTCTCTATGACACACCCGGCTCTTGATGATGTGCAAGCCAATACGACTGTTATGGAGGTCTTGGGTAACTACTTTAAGATCATCATGCCTTATAACGCAGGTGAATCGACGCTTCTGTTTGCTTCTAAAGAGTACCACCCGACTGCAGATGTGATCTTACAGCGTACAGACCTTCTTGAAGGGCAGCAGTACTATAACTGTGATATCCACCAGGCAGTCTTTGCGATGCCGAACTATGTCCGTAAAGCATACCTTGGAGTCATCCGCAACTAATGGCGCCTATTATTTGTACGCCAAAGAAGCAAGCTCCTTTAACTACGCTAACGCTAAGTCCTTCTCAGCGGAGAGCTCATCTTATTCTAAGTCAGTGTGATGGCTTTTAAGTTTGCCATCGCATTGACCGGAGGGATCGCTACCGGTAAAAGTACGGTAGCCTCTCTGTTGGGACTTAACGGCATGCGTGTCATCGATGCCGATGCCATCGCGCATAAGCTTCTCGATGAGAACAGTGCCTGGGTAAGTGAGCATTTTGGCGCAGAGTATGTCAAAGATGGGAAGGTCGACCGTAGTGACTTAGGTTCTTTGGTCTTCGCTGATGCTCAGGCAAAAGAAGCGCTTGAAAGTCTTTTACACCCCCAGATCCGCGAAGCTATCGAAGCAGCGAGTGAAAAACAAGATACTTTTGAGTTTCCCTATCTCATCGATATCCCGCTCTTCTTTGAGACAGGGGCTTACCCTATAGAAGACTCCGTCGTGGTCTATACGCCTAAAGATATCCAGCTTCAGCGCTATATAAAACGAAATGGCTTTTCTGAGGAGGAGTCACTGAGGCGGATCGAATCCCAGATGGATATTGACGAGAAGAAGAAGCGGGCCACGTGGGTCATCGATAACAGCGGTAAGCTAAAGCACCTCCAGCAGGAGTGTGAGGAGTTTGTCGATATGATCAAAAAGAAGTTCGATTATAAACATTAAGGAGAGAGTATGATGATCGCTAAATACAGTGCCAATGGGAATGATTTTGTCCTTTTTCATACTTTTAACAAAAGAGATCGTTCCGCACTCGCGCAAGAGCTTTGTGACCGTCAGAACGGTATAGGAGCGGATGGGCTTATCGTCCTTGTCCCACATGATACCCATGATTTTGAGTGGCAGTTCTATAATTCTGATGGTTCTACTGCAGAGATGTGCGGTAACGGAAGCCGTGCCTGTGCCCATTATGCTTTCTCTCGTGGTCTTGCACCGGCTGAGATGTCGTTCTTGACTTTGGCGGGTGAGATCAGAGCGCAGGTCGATGGTCTGATGATCCAAAGTGACCTGACTCCTCCTGTTATTCACGATCAGAGTATTGATACCGGTGGAAAGAGGTGGTGGCTGATCGATACTGGTGTACCGCATCTTGTCACCTTTGATGCGGACATCGCACACTTTGATCTCGAAGAGGCTCGCACACTTCGTCATCAGTACAATGCCAATGTGAATATCGCTCAGGTGAACGAAGATGGTTCACTACTGGTCCGGACCTATGAACGTGGTGTTGAGAACGAGACACTGGCTTGTGGAACAGGTATGGCTGCATGTTTTTATCGTGCAAATCAAGAGAAGATGATCGCTGATCAT
>JAUWRZ010000271.1 GCA_030610325.1 Sulfurimonadaceae bacterium
CAGGATGCCATCACGCTCAATAGTATCGATACTATTGAGCTGTTCCTCGATGATGTCATGGAGCAGTCTCTCATCAGAATGCATGATCATGCGTATAGGCAGTGTGCTCTGGATGTTATGCGTGAATCGAAGGTCATCGATGACATGAGACTCGAGTACGCGTTTGATGGAGACGATATCGGTGATAAAGCCATACAGCTCTTTAGAAGCGACCTTCTCGAGTCCTCGATGAACGGAGTCAATATCCTGTAGATCCAGTAGTTCGAACTCCTCACCCATGCAGCTCTGATGAAGCTTTCCGATCGGCTTGCCGATGAGGCTGCCCAGATCATAGACAAAAGGTGCCTCGGCATGGGTCACAAGGCTCAGAGGGATCTCAGCGTAAGGTCGGGTGATATGAACAAAAGTGTCTACCGGAGTCTGATGGGTCAAAGCGGGGATGATATCGCATCGCTTTGAGGCAAGGTACTCCAGAGAGTCATCGAGATCAGTCGTCTCTACGATACTAAATGGCGTATCCAGTCTCATCTGCAGTCTGGTTATAAAGTCTGCGGAAATACCGGAATATTTACCATCAAAACGACCTTCAAAGGGCATGTTGTCACTGTTGACACATACCTTGATACTCTTCTTCGCTTTTAAATACGCCCTCTGCTTTTTAGTCAACGTCGCTTTGCCTGGCTGCTTTGCCTGATAGATGAGGTGTTCGAGATCTATCTGGTGTCTTTTGACGAAGCCCAGTAAGCGATAGGTATTGGTGATCTCACGCACTCTGATCGGGTCAATATGACCCAGGAGTGTCTCTTTTTTGTAAGCAAGCTTCTTTAAGACATCGGCTTCAAAGCGCAAGGCATCAAGGCTTCTACCTTGAGTATTGTAGTGGGCCAAGATCACTTTAGCACTCTCGTCTATATGCGCATAGGCATAGTGCCACCCCTTCAAAGTCGCTTCATAGAAAGCATCAACAGTCTTAGGCTCCTTTTCGATGAGTTGTGATGAGGTGAAGAGGATGTCGCTGTAGAAATCATACCCATAGCTCTTCGGGTCAAAGATGGTGTACTCGACTCCTTTTTGCTGTAGTGCATAAGGTTCGTTTGCGGCGTAGGAGAGCATCAGATCAGCATTTCCATTGATGAGGTCGATGGGCGAAAAACTGGTCTCTATTACTTTATAACTGTCGGGTCTGAGGTCTTCAGAGATCAACATCGCATTGATAGAAGCGCTGGAGGTCTGATCGTTGCTCATCATGATCTTTTTGTTGGCAATATCAGCGATGGTCGTGATATCCGGACGTTTTTTGGCTAAGAGTACCAGTGGAGAGGATTGGTGGATGGCGGCTAGAAACACGATGTTCTTAAATCTGTTCAGCCGGTCCAGGATAAGTGAGGAGTGTCCGATGGCAAAATCAGCTTGCCCCAAAGCGACTGCTTCAGAGTTGTCACGTTTGAGATCATACTCTCTGATCTGTACATCAAGACCTGCATCACGGTAAAAGCCCTTCTCTTTGGCCATATAGTAACCGGCAAACTGAAACTGGTGTTTCCAAGGTAGCAGAAGTGAGACCTCTCTTGTCTGTGCATCGAGAAAGGTAGATAAGATAAATAGCAATAAGAGTGTGATACGCATAGGCAACTCCAAAATATTCTCTGATGATAGCATTGATTTGTTGAACAATCCTGACAGAGAGTCTTAGATAATGTCAGATTTGCTCAATGATGTAATGTTAATATTCGTGAAATAAAATATAAAGGCATCTCCAACACCATTGACTTGATCCAATGGTATTAGAAGTGTGCATAAGGTATAAAACGTGGAACACTCTACTTTAAGTCGTATCGATCAGTTGAACATATTACAGATCGTCGTATTTGTTGGTGGTTTTGTCATCGAGTACTTTTTACTTGGGTACTCCTGGACATTGGTGGCATTGACTGTGCTGCATATCGCTTTGGCGCTATATTTACGTTACTACCTGGTCATCGCCAAACATGGTGTCGAGCAGGTGACGGAGACTATCTCTGGTGTCGTAGCTGGTGATTTCTCACTTCGTACGGTCCCAAGTGGAGAGGGCGAGATCAAGACACTGGCCCTTACGATGAACGCATTTATGGATCAGATCCAGTACTATATCAACAGTACGACGACCGCGATCATGAAGGCTTCAAAATATGAGTTCAGTCATGTCGATGATAAGGCTCATGTAGAGTTGAACAGTGCCCTTAGTGCCGGAGTGAGATCGACCGCAGAGGCGATCGAGCAGATCAGACATGGTCACCGCGCCAAATTGCGCGGTGAGCTGGCTGAAGAGCTCTCCAAGCTCGGTGGAGGGATCTCCCAGGGTATGTCGATGGTACAAGAGGACTTGTTGAGTAATAACCGCAAGATCGATGAGATCGTTACTATCTCAGATAAGACGGCGCTGGACTCTACAGAGAGTATTGATTCTGTCAAAGCGGTGAGTGAGAGCTTCATCCAGCTTATCGATATGATCGAAGAGGTAAACACCCGGATGGGATCACTTCGTGAGCAGAGTGATGAGATCGGCTCTATTGTAGGTCTTATCAAAGATATCGCAGACCAGACTAATCTGCTGGCACTCAATGCTGCCATCGAAGCGGCGCGGGCAGGTGAGCATGGACGGGGCTTTGCCGTTGTCGCTGATGAGGTACGCAAGTTGGCTGAACGTACACAAAAAGCGACAGATGAGATCACCATCACCATCAACACACTACAGCAGGAGACAGGCGATGTCACTCAGAAGTCTGAAGAGATGAGTCATATCGCTAAGGGTGCTTCGCAAAAGGTAGAAGCATTTTCTGATACGCTGGTAAGTTTTAATGAAAATGCCGTATATACAGCTACATCAGCACAATATATTCGTGATAAACTGATGATGACCCTAGTCAAAGTCGACCATATCCTCTTTAAATCAAATGCCTATAGCTCTGTCATACAGGAGAAGCAGCTGCAGAAGTTCAATGATCATACGCAGTGCCGTCTCGGACAATGGTATATTGAAGGTGACGGCAAGTCAAACTACGCTGCTACAGATGCCTATAGAAGGCTTGGTCCTTTACATAAGAGTGTCCATGAGAATGTAAGTAAGAACCTTTTATATGTCAAAGAGGGCAGTGCTATGCATCCGGCTAACAAGCAGATGGTCGTCGCCAACTTCAAGGAGATGGAAGAGGCCAGCCATCGACTCTTCACACTGCTAGATAGCATGTTGGATGAGTGAAGGAGTAAAGAGCTCTTAGCCCTTTAAAGATAACATCGTAAGCAATGCCATCCTTAACCCTCGATTCGCTAAAATACGGGACTTTTTTAATGGAGCGGACTATGGATAAGATGTGGTCAGGGCGTTTTAAGCAGAGCGCGTCATCACTGCTGGATGATTTTAATGCGTCGATCATGTACGATCGCCGTCTCTACCGTGAGGATATCGAGGGCTCTTTAGCCCATGCTGCGATGCTTAAAGAGCAGGGTATCTTGAACGCGGATGAGCTCAAGTCTATTGAAGATGGGATGGCTCAGGTACTTGAGGAGATCGAGTCAGGCAAGTTTGAGTGGAAGATCAGCGACGAAGACCTGCATATGGCGATCGAGAAACGCCTCACCGTCATCATCGGGGAAGCGGGTGGAAAACTGCATACAGCGAGAAGCCGTAATGATCAGGTAGCCGTGGATTTTCGCCGTTATGTGCTTCGTAAGAACAGTGAACTCTCACAGCTACTTAAAGAGCTGATGGAAGTCATCGTCACTATCTCTGAAAAGCATACAGAGACGATGCTCCCGGGTATG
>JAUWRZ010000028.1 GCA_030610325.1 Sulfurimonadaceae bacterium
ATCCTATCCTGAATCGGGAGGATGCGGATGTCTTCTATCAGTATCTCCTGTATGGTGTAGTCCATCTCGTCAAATAGTCTTGGTTCTTTCTCCCCGGCCATGCTCTATCCTTTATATCATTTGTTATGATCATTCTATCATCGTGATAAGGAGATGTTCAGTTCGCTTGATGCAGGAGTCCTTGACTCTTCTCCAATAAGAGATAATAATAAGTCAGCCCCATCAACAGCGAGAACAGTGGTAGGACGATGGCTTTCTCGATGATGCGCCCTGTCCGCAGACGAAGGGGTCTTGGCATCAGATGTAGACTTCCGGTATAGAAAGGATATAGGATCGCCACACCACTCCTGGTCATCATGTCCCCGATGATATGTATCGCGTTCCCCAGGATAAACCCTGCTGTCGTCCAGGATATCCATCCGTACATATAGTGCGCGTGAAGAGCGATACCTATCAAAGCGTATACCAGCAAAATGAGGATTGTGTGTGTGATCCCTCTGTGTTTGATAAACAATGAGAGCACAAGAGAGACAAATATCATCCGTCTTCCGATATAAGACCCGTTCTCATCGATATCCGGGAAAATAGAACCAATAAATAGTACAGCCAGAAAATAGTTGAGTGACTCTGTCGGTACAGCAAAGGATACGATTCCTCCTGTAAGCATGGTACTCATGATATGGGTCTTGGCAAGCATCTGATGTCCTTTCTGGTGTGAATGTATCTTTATTATGTATATTGTTTGTCATATAGGTGTTCTGAAGAGTATCGCGTGGGGTATATAGAGGATAAGGTTCCCGGCCCTACCAAAGAACCAGATGAAAAGAAGTGTATAGTCTGACCGTGATCGTGCAAGTCGACTATACGTCTGTAAGCAATAAGTGCTACCGGGAACTGTCTGTGATTGTAGCGCATCACGGTTCAGGTCTCCATCACTCTGGGCTGATAGAAGTAAGCATTGGCCTCATCGGCCATCTTCCGAACACCAGTGGGCTTGATCAGACGCAGAGGAAGTCCCAATCTCTCATTCAGGTATCTGACCACGTTCTCGACGACCATCGCATCAAATATCCCGCTGATAGGCATCTGATACATGACCTTATAGGAATAGACCGGCGCAGGCCGTGATTTTGGCTCCCTTCTGCTCCAGGGTACTCTCACGTTGTTAAATAGTCTCATTGTCTTGTCTCCTTCGCCCGCAGGCAATACATACCGAAGTATGCAGGCTCCCTGGAGAGTCTATGTGAAGATCTTGTCGATCGTCTTTGTAAGCAGTTCTACTTGTTCTTGTTTTGGCTGGCCGTCCATGTCTGTGTCTACCCATGCCATCATGTTCTCATGAAGGGTCTCAGGGATGTCTCCTTCGTCATCGGCGAGCTGGATGGCTTCGACTAGCTGTCGCATATTGCACAGTTTGTGCAATTTGCCATCTACTCGCATCTTCTCGTGTGACTCAAAGAAATGCAACAGACGCTTCGTGACAGCAATATCGAACTTCCTGGCGATCAGCTCCTTGTTAAGGATGCTTTTCATCTCATCGATCTCACTATCTTTGCGGATGATGCGAAATCGATCAGCCAAAGCTTCATCGATCTCATCCACAGCATATTGTGCGCCGATATTGGTCGTGCCTATCACCCAGAGGTTTTCCATCGGACAGACGATCGTCTCTTCGATGACAGTACCCTCGTCAGATAGTCCGACGCCGTTTTGCGTGCGAAGGACATATTCGCGTTTTGCGTTGGGTGTCAGAGCACTGACAAGGATGTTTAGCTCTCGTTGAGGGACGCGCAGCAGTTCATCAAAGATAAGTGCCACCTTCTTCCCTGAGCGTGCTCTTCTAAAAGCACTAGCTAACGGGCCGTCTTTCCAGCGCATCGATATGACGGATGTTGTCGAGGAGCCGAACAGATCGCCCTGCCCCTTGTTCTCGTGTTCATCGACACTTTGTACGAGGTGGCCGAGAATATCCATCGACTCCATCGACTCGTGTCCGCCGATGAACTCCTTTTCCCACTTGTTGTCATCGACAAGCTGGTGAGCAAGATAGGTCTTTCCGGACCCCTTGTCGCCTTGAAGTAGGACATGCTTTTTGAAGCTGTACTTTGCAAGCAGCTGCTGAGTCGAGCGCTTGCCTTTAGAGCCGCGCTTATCATGGCCTTCATAACCGTCAATGAGTGAATCCAGGATGCTTGGATCAGTATCGATAGTCGCAAGGAGATGGTTGTCGTGTGAGCAGGTCTTTCCTGCCCAGAACCTACAACCTGACTCTCCAGCATATTTACCATAGAGGTCGGTCAAATGCGTCGTCTCTGCTTTGTCTTTCGCAATTGTTTTGATATTGCGCATCGCAGGAGCGTTCTTCATCTTTCCGTTGAGAAAGGCGTCAGAGCACCAGGTGTAGAAGTGTTTCCCATCATAGGCAGCAAGCGTGATGTGCTTGTGGTTTGGGTCGGTCACTTTCTCCAATATTTGTATGAACGCAAAGGAGCGTCTAACACTTTTAGTCTCCTGATCATTGAATGGAAACAGCGTATAGAGCGTCTCTGCGACTGTGTAGTCGGAGTGTACTTTGCCATCAGATGCGGCTTTTTTCAGTAGATCTTTCTTTGTGAGTTTCACGTTGAACTCCTTGGATTTGTTATTTGATCAGATGGGTTGTAGCCATAAGTTCAGAACACGCTGTGCATCATGTTAGAATGCGATATGAATAGAGAAGGAGATAAGGTGAATGATAAGATCTCGATGAATACCTTGTCATTTGGCGAGGCTGAAAAGATCGTGACAGAGGAACTTGGTTACGCCAATTTCGGTGAGTTTCTAGAAAGTAACGACCTTGGCAACCGTTCCAATGCAAGCAGATGGCGAAATGGTAAAGATATGGACAGGAAGATATCCGTCATCATCCAGCTGATGCATCTTGTCGCTGCTCCCACTCTCACGCTTAAAGATG
The DNA here is from genome assembly GCA_030610325.1 of Sulfurimonadaceae bacterium. Lineage (GTDB taxonomy): Bacteria > Campylobacterota > Campylobacteria > Campylobacterales > Sulfurimonadaceae > BB26. The sequence goes on from JAUWRZ010000028.1 coordinate 2,954, forward strand.
TCTATGGCGGCAAATTGGTGACAAGTGGGCCTGCGGACATGCTTGGGCCTTATCTGAAAGGTGAGTTGATATTACATCGCATCAGAGACAACCTGAGTGAACCGGCGTACCATTACGGTGATGTCGTCTTCCTGTTCCCTTTTGAGAATTGTGATGGCGTAAAGGAGGGTGACTGGCTGATCTCGTATCAGGGATCATACGCCTTCGGCCGGCTGCAGATCATGCCTGACGGGGCTTTTCGTTTCGTTCGTCATGCCGGTGCGACCGAGCCTTTTATATTTGGGCGTCAACATGAGGGGATAAGACTCGTGGGTCGTGCGATCTATCATATCAAGAACATCGGAGCCTAAAGAGATGGATACTTCAAACGATATTAACAGAGGACTTACCGATGATGAGTGACACGACGATTCATGATGGCGACTATATGTGTGTGATGCATGCGCAGAAGGAACTTGATATCCGTGATATCGCGCTCCCGGACAGCCCTTATGACGCAGCTACAGCTCTGCGGGTCGATATCTCGGTAGTGCTGGTGCCAGGAACAGTCTTATTGCGATACAACCCCGACGAACTCCTGTTCAAAGACGAAGAGGCGGAACTCGTCTTCAGACGCCACGTCATGAGCTTCTTCCTTCGAGGCGGGTACAGACTTGCCAATACGATCACTGAGCGAGAAGTCCTCTATATCGCGACAAGCCTGCAAGACCGCGAAGGGTATCTCATCTCCTGGGCAGACGATCTTTTCTTTGAGCCAGAAGAGGCAAAACAGCTTAATCAGATGCTCGCCGAGGAGATCATCAAATCTTCAGCCTTGATACTCCACCCGTGAACGAGGTGGATTCTTACGCCACATCATCTTGTGATGTTTGATGGTAAGCATTGTTGCCGTGTATCCCACGGGCAAGTATGTTTTTGGCGGCATTGACATCCGCATTGGCAGTATGCCCACAAGCTGTACATACAAACTTTGCTTGCATCTTCCTATTATCTTTTGAGACGTGACCGCACTTGTTGCAGGTCTGGCTAGTATATCTAGGATCTACTTTTACAAGTCCACCGCCCCGCTCTTTGAGCTTGTATTCTAAAAACTCAAAGAACATTCCCCAACTTTGCTGAGGTATGGAGCGGTTCAAGCCTCTTTTAGCACTTACGTTCTTCGCGGGTCTTTCTACCGTTCCTTTGGTTGCTTTGGTCATGTTCTTTATCTTCAAGTCTTCTACGACAACAGTTTGGTTTTCGCTGTATTGTCTTGAAAGCTTGTGCAGGAAGTCTTTTCGCATGTTTGCAATATGAAGATTTTGTCTTGCTATTTTAGCTTTTGCCTTAGCTCTATTGTTTGAGTTTCTCTTCTTCCGTGAGAGTTGTTGTGCTCTAGTCCTTAGCTTAGAGAGCTCTCTGACCAGATCAAGAGGTCTGACTTTCTTTCCGTTGCTATCTGCCACTACAAGAGATACGCCTACATCGATCCCAACCGCTTTTGAGTTGTGATCGATCACTACCTCTTGTCCTTCAATATCTACCAAGATACTTGCATGATATTGATAGGCTTCATAGCTCACTGTAACGGTTTTTATTTTTCCCACGAACTCTTTTCTCAATCCTTTACATCTTACCCAACCGACTTTAGGCAAAAATACCTTGTTGCCTTCGATCTTGACCCTTTGGGGGTATTGATAGCTTTGTCTTGGATGATGTCTTGATTTGAACTTTGGATAGCCGCCGCCTTTGAAAAAGTGTTGGTATGCTTTATCCATATTCGCTACTGACTGTTGAAGCGCTTGGGAATCTGCCTCTTTGAGCCATGATGTCTTATCACGGCTTTTAAGCTTAGTGATATGCTTGATCAGGTCGAACTTACCGACTTTCTTACCAAATCTCTTGTAAGCGTTCATGCGAAGTGCAAGCGTTCTGTTGTACACATATCGTACAGCACCGATCTGAGAAGCGATGATCTGTCTTTGTCCTGAGTTCGGGTAAAGTCTTACCTTGACTGCTTTTAACATAGCATCTCCTTGATCTGATCGGTCTGCATGTCTAGATAATAGCTTATCGACACATGCCCCGACGCTTATATGGCAATATGTCTAAATAAGACGTACATATGACGACACTATAGAAGAGAAGCTGGACTTTGGCATAGAAGCTATTTTGCAAGTAGTGTAGGGGGTACACCTCTTGAGATGGTCAGACAATACATCGAGCAACAAGACACGTCAGGCTAAAAGCTTGCACTTTTCGATCCTTTATCCACCCCGTGAACGAGGTGGTCTTACGATTGGCTTTGATAAAGCAGACAGTGCAATAAAGGAAGACGCCGTAGTGTCTTATCTTAGAAGCTGCAGAAGTTCATCTGCTACTCCTTTTACTGTTGAACGCACTACGCCCTTGTCAAACCATTCGTTCAAGTCACAATCATCTGACTCACCGACATAGATGCCTAATGTGCTTACTCCCTGTAGATGATAGAACTGCTTTTCGATTCGTGCATCGCCGATCATACCGTCAGTTAGGACAAAGGTCCAATCTGACTTTTTAAGTAACGGCATCGCATCGCGCATCGTGTGATCAAGCCCTTCTGAACCATAAGTACCGACAAAGGTACCGATGATATCGTCCTCTACAGGCAACGTGAAGGTCTCATGTATGGCTATTCTGCCACTGACCCCGCTAAGTATCACATGACCCTTTACGTGTCCGTGTCTTGCAAGACGACTGAAGATACCGATGATGACACGCATGCCTTCCATCGGGGCTCCCCACATCGATCCTGAGCAGTCAAGGATAAGAGTGACCTCTTTTTTCACAGCTTTCTCGACCTTTCGCTTTCTAAAAGGCTGGTCGTTCGATCCGCGTGCGATACCTTTGATATTTAGGCGTTTACTCGGACAGGAGGAGCGTACATAGCCCTTCTTGTCACTAAAGAGTCTTGCGAAGAGGGGCGTAAGCTCATCTGCCAGTTCTTTATCGAATCCCTCATTCTCATCAGGGATGCGCACGACTGCGTTAGAGTGTTCGTCGACTCTTCTGGTCTCAGTTTCTATCTTTGTGTCCATCGGTCCAGATGGAGTCACGATCAAGACTTCTTCGACACTTTCAGAGTCAGAGACAAAGCTCTCGAAAGCCTCATCATCGAGAAGAAGAAGGGTCTGCTGAAGGTCTTGGACCCGCTGTTCAGCACCGCTCTCCTTCTCTGACTCCTGTTCATCACCACTATCTTTCAAGCCATCGCTGCTAGACTCGCCAGGAGCTTGAGCTGATCCATCAGAAGTGTCACCACTGCCGCCTGAATCACCACTGCCCTCTTCTTCAGGAGCACCTCCTTTTTCATCTTTGGCGTCTTCTCCTTCTTGAGGGTCCTGTTCGTCTTCTTTGAACTCTTTGAGCCACTCTTCCATCAATGGGATGAGCTCCCAAGTGTCTTTACATGCGAGTGCCCGCAGGTAGTAGTCTTGTACGCGATCGGACTTTTCGATGTCTTTGCACGCTTCCATAGCACCTTCGTTTTGGATGATGTTTTGAAACATCGAAAGTGGAGACACTATCTCTCCTTGTCCCTCAAACTTCGTCCATAAGAACTTCCGGTCTGTCTTCAGGCGCATAAGCTCTTCGATGCGAGCATCTTCGAATATATTAAGGAGTATGAAGGGTATGTCTTTGCTTTTCAGGGCATTGGCGAACGCTTTCATGTCCCGTTCGGTATAAAGGCTATGACCGATCTCATGATAGAGGTAGCTCTGGACGTATTCAGCCTCCTCTTCATGTGCCTCCTTGATGTGCTCAAGGATGCGGTCTCCGACAAAGATGTTGTGCGGTGGATTAAAGACCCAGCTTGCTGTTGGAAAATCTTTTTTGATCCGTATCTCCAGCTTGGCTTCGTCGAGGATTCCGCTGATCACGAGATCGATATAAGCATCGTCTATCGCTTTTGCTATACGTCTCTTTGGTTCTTCGTTCATCTGTATTCCTTCTGTTTTGTTATTTGGTCTAATAGTTGTAGCATTCAATGAGAATAAGGGACTCGGTCCCGTTTTTAAAGGGTTGTGAGCCGTCGTATGGGAAATCTATAAGGGGATGTGTTCAAATGCCCAAGGGCGGGCGTGAAGAAAAGAGTCAGATATCTATTGATCCTCAGCGTTGATTCCTGGTACTGCAGTAAAGTGTATGAGGTAGGTTAGAAAGGTTTCCCGTTCTCTTGGAAGTGTTGCATAGTCTGGGCGTCCCATGCCGCATTTACAGGAGCCTGTGCTGTGTCGCCCGTCCAGGACCGGTTGACCGTATGTGTCTCGGCGATCATGTGGGCGACAGCGATGGCATCTGGTCGTCTGATGACCCATTGGCTGCCGATCTTTACCTTCTGCTCCTCTCCCAAGGTGCGTTCTACGACAGTCCTGGTCACACCAAGTATCGTAGCCAGCTGGTTGATGTTGAACTCTTGCATCTTAGACGGAAGCATCTCCAGTCCGAGACGGTTCATCTTTATCACGATGGATGTCTTAGAACGATCAAAACCACGCTCTCTCATGAGTGTCTCCAATCGTGGCACCGGATACTGTGCCGCCAACTCACTAAGTGCCTCAATCTCCTGCTCACTCCACTCTTTTTTGGTGATCCCCTGGGTGAGTCCCATCTTATCAGCGTGTCTCTTGAGTGTGCTGCGGGAGACTTTGAACTCCGCTGCGAGGTTGAAAAGACTCTGCTCTTTAGGTTTGGCATTATTGAGGAAGTCTTTGGACTCGTAGATATCCTTTATCCTCTGCCCCTGCTCTTTGGTCATGATGGTGGAGCGTCTTGGACCAGGTCTTCTCTTCTTGAAAGCCTTCACGCTCATCAGGTTGTAAAGCGTGGAAGCCTCCCTTTTGATCTCGCCTCGCCTGGCTCTCGCCCGGACGGTCTCGACAGTCACTCCCATGATGGCAGCAGCCTGCTTGGCAGTCACTGCCCTCCCCTCTTTGGGGACTGGCTTGCTTTTGACTTTAAGCCCGCCAGCAGGCATGTCGCCATTGAGCAACGCCTTGGTCTCATCCCTGTTTCGAGTCATCGGGCAGATGACGAACGTTTTGGGTCTAGGTTCTTTATATTTCGCAAAAAGCTCTTTTTCCAATGCTGTCATCTTATGTCCCTTCAATACCTTAACATTCTTAATTATTGCATAATGCATCTTTATATGTTGTATATTGCAACAATATGTTTAATAGTTTATTATAGTTTAAGTTTGGTCGCATTTTATGTACATAATATGAATACATAATAAGGTTTACGGATTCAAGATGCTATTATTTACTTAATAAGCGATGTCTTGATCCATCCAGTAGACGACCCCGTACCTGACGGGAATCTAAGTATTATGGTGATGTATGAAAGTAAATGGGTATGACCTGCATTTTTTCGATAATCTAAATAATGGAGAAGCGATGCTGCAATTGCGCGTAGGTCTGGACGAAGGCACTCCTCTCATCAGCTGTAATAAAAAGACGCAAGAAAACATCGGATTCGATGACACAGATTTTAAACGCATTTCAGATGGGACCAAAGAGGCTCTAAGAGAGAAAGACAGTGATATCTATGATGCCAAAGACCTTATCTCTATCTATGTACAGCAGATCGGCGTCAGCGTCAAAGAGGACAACTCCTCAAGGCTTAAAAACCAGTTGCGCGTCATCATCAACAAGGAGGTCTTTGATACAGATACAGCAAAGACTCTCAAGCGTGCGGTGCTGGGCACCTTCTTCTCTCGCTTCGGACTATCTGAAGCAGAGATAGAGAAGGCTGTCGGCTAACATGATCATTGAAGCTGGCACTTGGTATACCTCTCCAGATAAAGACGCTGTGCTTTTCAAGATCGATCTATCCTCTTCGCTGTTCTCCCGAAAAGAGCTGATACGCATCACTGCCTCAGAAACAGCAGTCCATGTGGAGTGGAACTCCCTCTATGTGTCACCACTGGGATTTAAGTCGGAGGATTTTGAGAAACTGGGCCGGTGGGTCGCGTTTCGGATGCAACAGAACGAGAGGAGGCCGCTTATCGAGAGTATAGGTACTCCTGTCGTAGATATCACGTTTGAAAAAGCGGTCTCAAGTGACAATGTCGGCTTGTCGGCCGACGTCAACGCTGCGCTCTTTGCCGAAGAAGAAGCAGAGATGGTCGGCGAGTATTGTCTAGAAATGCTCGCTAACAAGCGAGAAAGGCGAATCATTGAACATCGTATCAAAACTCTTAAAGAAGACACTATCAGGAAATGAAGCAGCTATCAATCGTATACGGCAGTTTCGACAGTATGTCTGGGCGTTCGTAGCTCTAGGATTTTTATCTTTTGAGATGTTTTTCGGCTATTGGGCCGTCAACGGCTTCCCTAGACTCGACACAGGATCAGCCGATCATACGGTAGCGGTCATTAGTATCGACGAGAAGATCACTGATGAGTATGCAGCACGTCTGATCGGAAGGATAGAGAAGATCAAGGAGAGAGAGGACACTAAAGCTATCTTGCTTAACTTTGCTTCGCCTGGGGGCAGTCCCAGCGCTTCAGACGAGATCGCTCAGTATCTTAAGGCACAGTCCGAAGAGATCCCTATAACGTACTATATAGGCTCGATGGCAGCTTCGGGCGGTTATTTCATCGCCTCGGTCGCGGATCATCTGATGGCGAACCCGCAAGCTGTCGTAGGCAGTATCGGTGTCATCATGCCGATCGTGACTGCAGAGGGCCTTACATCTAAGGTCGGGATCAAAGAACATACTCTTGTCGCTGGAAGCCGGAAGCAAGCGGTCTCTTGGTTCAAGACTCCTACAGAGGAGACCAAGCAATACCTCCAAGACAACCTTTTACAGCCTGTCTATCAGAATTTTTTAGCCCATGTGGCAAAACACAGGGATATGAACATCTCTGAGTTGACCAAGTACAGTGAAGGTCAGATCTGGCTGGCAAGTGAGGTCGAACATATCCTTGTCGATGAGATCACACACCTCTATAAAGTCAAAGCGGATATGAAGAAAAAACTGCAAGAGCAGTATCCTGGCAAGGAGATCGGTTTCGTTGACGCGACACCTAAACGTGGAAATATGCCTTTTGGAGTCGAGATTGACATAAAATCCGATGTATTGGACCGTCTACTTACTTATGGCCCTGCATCCGCGATGCAGTGATCTCGTCTCGTTTAGGGATAATGCTTTCTTCCGGCGATGTCGGGGAGCGTCTCCTATCACTCTGTCATGGTTGTTAGAAAGTCTTCGATCGCAGCGTGTTGTTCTGGTCTTATGTCAATGGTGTTCTCACACTTGTCGGTCGGACTATGTTCGATCTCAAGGATGATGCCATCTTCTGTCTCATTTATGCAGATGTACATCTTAATCGACTCCTTCTCTGATATCTCATCTAACATATTGATTACTTTTTGTGTGGTTTTTGTGTTGAAAGATAGGAGTTTCTCACTACCTTAGCTACAGGGTGCGACTCTTCATTCGTGTTGTTTAATTGGCTCATTCTCTTTTCTTTCTGTTTTGTCACCGAAGCGCATACAGAAAGACCCGAAGATCTTTGACTCAAGCACCTTTTTTGGAGTGCCTGTTATCGATACTAACGAGTTCGTTGAGCAACGAGAGAGCTTTTGCAGTCGTCTCAATAGCTATGATGTCCATTAACCGCTCATGCTTCTTAGCAAGTGCGATCAATGTCTTTATCTGCGAATCGTTCAGAAGTCCCTGGAGGATGTCTTCGGGGTTGATATTGGCAGCCTTTGGCGGTTCGACTTCTTTACCAGTCTCTTTATCGACATAAGTCACTTCTCCGGTCTGCTCATCAACTTTTTCAGTCACGCTGAGGTTTTCCGTATTGTCATCTTCGTCGATGTAGAAATAGCTGTTGCGTTCAAATTCCGCTTCGATCTTGTCGATCTCAAAGAACTCCTTGAGTTCAGATGCTTGTGTCGCAGCTTCTTTCAGATCTAAAGGTGAGCCGGTGAACCCGATGGTCCCGAATGAGAACTTGACGTTCTGACCTGCACGGTTCTTGAACTGTTTTCCGATAGCCCGGAAGGTAAGCGGCAGCATGCAGAGGTCGTCTCTGAGTAGAGTCTGAAGACTCATGTACTCGTTGATGATGTAGTCCATAGCTACCTCAGACGTGGTACTCCAGGCTACATATTCCGTTGGAGCCCAGCCGTATGGCACCATGATCAGCGATAGTCGCTTTTTGACCATAGACCAATTGTCTAGCCGTTCTTGAGTCAACAAGAACTTCCCGTCACGACCATCATAGGTCATACCAGAGTGACCGTCTGGACGTGCATAGAGTGGACTGTCCAGGCCGTCACTAGATACGAAGTAGCTTCCTTTTGGACCGTTTTTTCTACCATCCATAGGGAGTTGACAAAACCCTGAATAGCTGATCTTGACGTTGTTTTCCATCTTCTTAAATGGAAAGTAAAACTGCATCTCGCGCTGCTGTGGTTCGAAACCTGGCATGATCGCCCAGTCACCTGATTTCTCTTTGATATCCTGACATACTCTGAAGTAGTCTGTCTTAGTCCCTCGATTATTTGTATCGACGTGACTAAATTTTATCTTTCCTTTCCGCATGGTTCAACCTTTGAATAATTTTTTTGTTACCTCGGGTTGTAGCCTATCGCGAAGAAATGGTCGAGCGAGCGAGACCTACCTGTGATCCGTTGGGATAAGATGGATTTTCTTCCCCTCTTTTTCTGCCCTGAAAGGACCATCAAGTTCATTGAAACAGTCGATCATGGTCTGGAGTGAGGGGCTTTTTTTGGCATTGATGAGTGTCATATCCACAACAGGGGTCATCTGCTCCAGGGCATCACAGAGATCGCCCCTGTTTTCGCCTATATGTTTTAGCGTGGCAAAACATACTGCCCCAAGCACCGGCTGATGCTGAGTAGGCTGATCCAGCGCACATATCCGTCCGTACAGCACTTTGAGATAATCCACCTCATCGGCAAACTGCTCTTCTCGAAGATACGCGTGCATCAAGTCGAACGTCCAGCATGAGAGTATGGGCATGGTGAGGTTGCTGAAAATGGTCGTCGCCTGTTCGAAGTTCTTGGCATCGACCTGTACAAAACTCAGGTTGACGAGGTCTTCACCACACTCCTCATACAGCTTGGCGCGTGCGAGCGTCTCATACAGATTCTCTTTATCGACATTTCCGGCATAGACAAGATGTCCCTCTTGGGTAGAGGAGATCGTCTCTGCAGACTCTGCAAGTGAGAAAGTGATCGGCAGTCTGAGCCTAAAGAGCGACGCAGCTGTTTCTAATCCTTTTTGCATGAGACTCCTTAAGCGATATCCGATCATGTGTTCATCGTATCGCTGACTCTATTGTGATTATACTAGA
>JAUWRZ010000128.1 GCA_030610325.1 Sulfurimonadaceae bacterium
CTTTCGTTTACCTTCGTTTACCAGACATTTCCCACAAGTTTTCAAGCCCATCTTATACTCTCACTATCAAAACATAAGGATATACGATGAAAAAGAGAATATTGGCTGCGTTAAGTGCATTGATGGTAGGTGGAGTGATCTTAAGCGGCTGTGGGATGCATAGACCTCATGCGATGATGGATGGTGACTTTAACCCCAGACAGATGCATGCAGTGATGAAGAGACTTGACCTGAGTGATGAGCAAAAAGAGGCATTTAAGGAGCTTCGAAAAGATAAGTTGGCCTTTAAGCGAGACTTCTCCAAGATGGCTGAACATGTGACCGCGACATCATTTGATAAAGAGGGGCTTACTACCTATTTGGCCTCGACAAGTGATGATAGGACCCATTCGAAAGTCGATTTTATGGAAAAAGCCTATAACATACTTACACCTGAACAACGACAGATCGTGATCGATGAGTTCAAGGAAAAGTCAAAAGAGGGGTCATGAGACAGATCTTGATGGTAGAGGATGACGCTGAGATCACAGCGCTTCTCGACCAGTACCTGCTCAAATATGCTTTTGAGCTCTTTAGTGTCGATAGAGCCTCCAGTGCTCTGGATAAGTTACGTATAGCGAAGTTCGATCTGGTCTTGCTGGATCTGACGCTGCCTGAGATGGATGGACTTCAGCTGTGTCGTCTGATAAAAAAAGATCACCCCGAAATACCCATCATCATCTCGACAGCTCGCGGAGACACTACAGATAAAGTGATCGGCTTTGATGCAGGCGCAGATGACTACATCGCCAAACCCTATGATCCCAGAGAACTGATCGCCCGCATACAGTATCAGATAAGGCGTCATGATCCAAAAGGCTCGCCTCATGCTTATGGTGAAAGTCACATCTTCACTATCGATGAGAAGCGCTTTGAGATCAGCAAAGAGGGTGAGGACATAGGACTCACGATGGCTGAATATGAGCTGTTCTCGTTGTTGCTGACAAAGAGACATATGGTCTTGTCACGTGAGTTCATCATCAACAGTGTAAGCTCGATCGACTGGGAGAGCTCCGACAAGAGTATAAACGTCATCATAGGACGCATCAGGCAAAAGATCGGTGATGACATCAAACGTCCGATCTACATCAAGACCATACGGGGTGTCGGTTATCAATACATAGGAGAGTAGATGCGTTTTTATCACTCTATTCGTTTTAAGATCAATATTATCTTTGTCATCGCACTTCTTGGGATGGCATTCATGCTCCTCCTATCAAGCGGCGCTTCTTCCAAGCGTGAATACCATCTGGCCCGTCTTCAAGCACCTTATATCGAAGCATTGATCATGCAAGGCGGTGATTCCAAGGTATCACTGCAGCACAAATTGAGAGAGCTGGATGTGACCTTGATAGATGAGGTTCAGAAAGAGTGGGTGTTGGCAAGAGCATCTGAGATCAGATCACATCGTAGAAAGGAGCCGCGTTTTAGGCTTTATCTCTTACCTGATGATGAGGATGCGATATATATACAGCTAAAACAATCGGATAGGCTTGTAAAGATACTCAAGCATACTTTCGATCCTCAAGACACATTTACGGTACTCTTGTGGATCGCAATACTCTTTCTGGTCCTCCTCTATACGACGTTGATGCTAAGTCTAAAGCCATTAAGACATATCTATGAGGAGCTACGCAGGTATGCCAGGCATCAGACCGATATCGACATCAGGTCAAAGCGTAAGGATGAGATCGCTTTACTTTCCAATACCTTTCAAGATGCCATCGATCAAAACAGATCCCTGGTGAACGCGCGGACCCTTTTTATGCGTAACATATTGCATGAACTGAACACACCTATCACAAAGGGTAGACTTATGGCTGCCATGAGTACGCAGTTTGGTAACGAGCTTGATGCCGTCTTCTCGTCTCTTGAGCAGTACATCAAAGAGATGGCGGAGATAGAGAAGATGACTTCCCATCAGTATAGACCGACACTTGACACTTACCCCATAGTCGAGATCATCGATCATGCATCAGACATGTTGTTTCTGGATACCCCTGTCGAACATGATGTCGGTTCAAGACACCTGCGATGTGACTTCACGATGATGAGCATAGTGTTTAAGAACCTCATCGATAATGCACTGAAATATGGCAGCACTCTACATGTCTTCATAGAAGAGGATAGGCTGATCTTCGAAAACGAAGGAGAGCCATTGGCGCATGAGATCTCCTACTATACCCAGGCCTTTACGCGAGACACATCATCAAAGAACGGTTTTGGGTTGGGTCTGTACATCGTCGATCAGATACTGCAGCAACAGGAGCTGAGACTTACCTATGCCTATGTGAGTGGACGGCACAGGTTTATGGTCTCATTGGTATAGGACATGTATACCTGTGGGGATATCACTAACATCCAATAATCAGATAGATGTGAGGATCGAAGCATAAAGAAAGATTTCCGGCTGCCATCGTCTTGGGACACAGAGAGTGTATGGGACATTAAGTATAGACGAAATATGTGAAAATGAATCGACTGTCGTAAATATGATCAACGACATGATGAGAGAGCAGTTGCATCATTTTACCTATTGGCATCTGTGTCAGTATATGCAGAGGGGATGAACGAGCTTATCATCGAAGCTATCATAGATAAAGCTCTTTAAGGCTTTTTACGAAGATCGACTTACGACAGGAGTCGCAGATCTGCGGCCCCTGTCAACTGCGCTTTTACCGTATAGCGCCATCCGTGCTGACTTATCTCTACTGAGAACCCATGCTCCTCAAGCATACTCTTTAAGACCTTCGGCTTGTAGAAGTTCGCCGGTTCACCTGCCATCTTCTCTGCACGACAGATACTTTTTCCTAAAAACCTTCCTGGATCGAACTCATAGATAAAGAGTCTTCCATCACCTTTTAAGACACGCACTATCTCTTGCATCGCTTTATCAGGGTCTTGGAAATGGTGCAATGCCTCCCCGATGATCACTACCTCGAAACTCTCATCCTCAAAAGGAAGTGCCTCTGCTCGCGCGGTATGAGCCTCGACATAATACGGGGAGAACTTCAGCATGCCTTCCGAAGGGTCGATGGCAACAAATCGAAGGTCATCTCTACACCTATAAGCAAACTCACTCAAGACTCCCGTCCCTGAACCAAGGTCAAGAAGGGAGGCTTTCTGCGAGAGCGGTCGTAAAAAACGGCACAACTCTTTGATAGCATCACGAGGATAGGTGGTAGGACCAAGGTATTTGAAGAACCAACCGAGATGGTTGAAAGGTATCATCTATCTATTCTCACTTTTTCTCTTGAAGATCTGTCCGTAGTATATTCAGATAGAAGAGATCATTCCTAAGTAGATGAGAGTAGTTGTTTTTGGAAATGCGATTATTATGTTAGGGGGACTCTGGACGGAGAGTCCAGAGTATTTAGTCGTAGTCTATTTAGAACAGGATTACGAAGTCTGACTTTTATTACTCGATGACGACATCAAACTTATCGTCGACACATTTAGCATAATCTCCTTCTATAAACGCAGAGTGTGCTGTCTGATAGTTCACAAGCTTACACTTGAACGTCTCACCAGTTGGAGTATTAGCATCATAACCCCAGTCCTCTTCCCAGTAGATAGGCAGAGCACCGGCACCCTCAGATGAGAACTGAAGCATCTGTTTACACCCCAGTACTTCATCAGCAGGGATGCTTAGACCAAAGTGATCAGCAAATGACTGAAAATAGCTGATGCGATTGAGTGACTGTGCTATCTCGACATCACCGCCACACTCGACACCACCGTTGATGATCTGCGTGGTCACACCAAAGCCTGGCAATAGACCATCTGCGATATCGTGTTCATTTGGCTGCCAGGTCCCATCGATGACATGCAGCATGCTCGGTTTAGGAGGCTGCGGATAGACAAAGAAGAAGACCGCACTGGCCAGGTTCAGCCAGGTGTCCGCCACCAGTTCAGGATGATCCATCAGTGTGTTGACCGAGCCTGTCATCGTCTCAGAGAACGGCCCATAGTTGTAGTTGTAACTCAACTGTTTCGCACCTCGTCCAAAGTAACTCTTAAAGCTGCCATCTTCAAAGGTACCGCAAGGCCAGTGCTCTCCCTGCCAAAGAGTAGGATCACATTCACTGTTATAGCCGCCTTTCATCTCTTCACTCCAGCCGACTTCACGGACATAGACCAAGCCCTGACGCCACTGCTCGACTGTACTGTAGTCGTTGTGTCCACCGGTCTCCTGTGTGAAGTGGGCAAACATCGTAGAGAGTGAATGTTTACAGATACCCTCTGCATCTCTGCCATCATCATAGTCCCCGTAAAACGAAGGGAACTTTCCGACAGCTTTTAGGAAGTTATCATAAGTATACTCATCCGTGCGCTCAGGGAAAAGATGATCCCATTCAGCAAGTGAGACGAGCTGTTCGACTCTTTTTACATTTGCCGGGTTCGATGCACTGCCTGCCGTGATGGATGGCTAGAGCTTCGGACATTATGCAGAAGTTGATCTTTCCTTTGGTATGATCACATCTGCCAGCCATCCAAATAGGAGCTGTCTGGTAATAGATAATAGGTGGACCATGAAAAACGATATTAGATTTGTATTAGATGACAAGATGGCAGAAAAGCTACAAGTCCTTGGTGAGCTGTTGAGAAAAGACAGTGACACTATGCTAAACGAAGCACTACAGCAGTACATCGATACTCAGGAGAAGATACTGTCCGAGAAGGACCCTATGACAGATCTTGATTTTAACGAGTTCTGGGATGATGTCGACCTTTCATGAGTAGATGATAACGACCAAAAAATAACATTTTTTACTTTTCACATATATTGTTATGCTTTAATTATAAGAGAAGATAGGACCGTTCTCTTTACGGTATATTGAGACCATAAGAAAGGGATAGCGATGCTCTTTGACCACCATCCCATACAGGTCCAACGTATTGTCGACGAGACACCAAAGACTGTCATCGGCCTAAGCCTTCTCTCTGTCGTCACCATCTGGATCTATGCAGATTTCATACCGACACATCTCTTGATCGCATGGATACTCCTGCAAACGATCTTCATATTTTTCAGATTACTAAATGCGAAGATGCTTGCACAGTCCATCCAGGAAGAAGATATGGACAAGATGCGTCTGCACACCAAGTTATTGTTCTTTGTACTCATCTACTCTGCACTCGTCTGGAATGCCGGAAACATCGTAGGGGTCATGTATGCCCCACCTATGTACGAATTTGTCTCTCTGGTCATGATGATGGGTATTGTCACTGCTGCGACCATCTCTCTTTCAGCGATCTTCTTTATCTATATGAGCTATTTTATCTTGATGATGATACCGCAGTTTTACATGCTCTATCTATTTGGTGACCGCCCACATCTCATCATAATGCTACTTGCATTCATCTACTTTCCTTTTGTCATCATGCTTACAAAGTCTCTTTATCAAAAGTCTCTCAAGACGATCGAACATCATGAGGACCTGAAAAATCATGCCAATGATCTGTATGGACTTTCCATTACCGATGCTTTGACACAGCTCCATAACCGTCGCTATTTTTAGGAGAAAGCGCAACAACTCATCAGTGATGCCAGCAGAAAAGACCAAAGCCTGTCACAACTGATGATCGATATCGACCATTTTAAAAAGATCAATGACACCTACGGCCATCAGACCGGTGATGACATCTTGATAGCTATATCACAAAAAATACAATCTATGATCCGTAACAACGACCTCCTTGCTCGTATCGGTGGAGAGGAGTTTGCTATCTTGTTACCTGGTTCATCCCGCAAAGAAGCTAAAACAGTAGGGGAACAGATATGCATAGCTATCGAAAGGGATCCCTTTGTCATCAAGGATGAGATGATCACAGTGACAGTAAGCATCGGTATCGCAGAGCTTGATGATGCAGACCCGACATTTGATGCACTCTACCAAAAAGCTGATAGCCAGTTATATGAAGCCAAAAAGCTTGGCCGCAATCGTGTCTGTTAAAGGCTATCCACTTCTCTTTATGTATAATCACGCAACCGAACCGACTAAAGGTCTTTGATGAAAACATGTAAGAAATGCGGTGAAGAGATCACTGCTGATGAAAAAGTCTGTCCCTCTTGCGGCACGGAAGTGCCTCAAGGCTTTAACGCGAAACCGTGGATAATACTTGCCATCATCATCCTGGTCATCATGGAGATCTTGTTAGGACGGGGTCCAGGTGCCGAGACCAAGAGCGAGCCTACTGTAGAGGTCGTAAAATAAGGCCTCATTGACCCTTCACCAATATCATCAAATCTTCTATCTTACAAGTACTACTTATGTATACTCATGACATCTTTTAAAAGCAGCACTTACAAGGTCGTCCATGAGAGC
>JAUWRZ010000270.1 GCA_030610325.1 Sulfurimonadaceae bacterium
ATCATCGATTCGATGATGCGAAATACTTTATCACCCTGAATGATCCCTGTCCCGCTAAAAGAGAGGTCAAGTAATTTGGCTACCGCTAACAGGTCAAGGGCCAATACCCACTCTTTATACATCTCAAACTTGCCACAGGCATAAAGTGCTCCGATCAGTGCACCCATGGAGGAACCGGAGATAGACCTTATCTCGTAACCGTTTTTCAAAAGTTCCTCGATCACACCGATATGGGCATACCCTCTTGCTCCGCCACTTCCTAACACTAAAGAGATACTTTTACTCATCTTCATCCACCTTTATAAGTTCATCATAGTTTACGACATTTAAAAATATCGGCACGATCAGCAATGAGCCAAGCACTGCAGTCACGGTACCAAAGATCAAGGCAACGCCCAGTCCGCCAAATACAGGGTCGGTCGCCAGCAGAGTGTTTCCGAGCATAATAGCAGAAGCTGTCAATAAGATGGGCTTGGTCCGTGTTGCCGTCGCGATGGCGATAGCTCTTGTCTTGTCCATACCCTCTGTTAGCAGCAGTTGCTTGGAGAAATCGATCAGCAGCAGAGAGTTCCTTGAGCTGATACCGATGAGAACAATATAACCGACAAACGAAGTGATGGTAAAGAAAAAGGTGATCTCTGTGAAGAGGCTTACAAGATAGTGGCCGATCATAATACCTACAAGGGAGAGCATACTACTTGACAATACGATAGCACCGAGCTTTAGATCCTTATAATAGAGTGTGATCAGTATCAAAATAAAGACAAGTGCCAATATCAGGGCGATGCCTAGCTCAGAAAACACATCAAATGTCAGTTGCAGTTCTCCGTCAAACTCTATGGTGTAAACGGCCTCCGTCTGTTTATTGATCAATTTTAGATCTAATTTATCACTATCTTCAATGTCATATTTTTCTGAAAGTGTCTCTTTTAAAGCATCACGCAATTCAAGTAACGGATAGATCTGGGAGACCAGGTCCGCCTCGGCAGTGACGCTGATCATCTTACGCAGGTCCTTATAGGTGACACTGGCACTCTCTCTGGTAGGAACGATAGTGACGAGTTCTGAGAGTGCCACCCGCAGACCTTGATGGTTGATCAGTGTCAACTGCTGCAGTCTCATCTTCAGCTCACCGGATGAATAGTTCTTAATACTTCGATGCTCGTCATTGACACGGACATACAGCGATGTTTGTGCCAATATATTTTCCTGGTTGATGGTGCCGGCTACCAATCCGGAAAAAGAGGCATACAGTATCTCATTTATCTGTTGATAGGTCACTCCATACGCTGCTATCTTCTCTTTGTCGATGAGGAGTTCATACATATCGTATGGCTTGTTTGTAAAGATCGTCGTATCGACAAGCCCGTCAACGGTCTTGAATATCTCTTTGACCTCGAGTGCTAGATCAAACAACCTATCCGTGTCATTACCATAGATCTCAGCGACCACAGCACCGACTATCGGCGGACCTACGGGAGGTTCGACGATATTGATCGTCTCGTCACTCTCTCCGGCACACTTCTTGATATCTGCTCTAAGTGAAGAGACCAGTTGATAAGAGGAGATGTCTCTCTCATCGACAGACTTGATATTGACAACGATATGTGCAAGATCCTCTCCTGTGTTAAATGCCAGGTTCTTTGCCATTCCCGCCAGATCCATAGGAGAGGGCAGCCCTAAAAAAAGTTCCATGTTCAGGACTTCTGGATGTTGGCTGAGTTTATCGATGACACATTGGCTTACTTCATGTGTCTTTTTCAGTGCACTGTTTGGTGCCGTCTGTACATAGACAGTAAAAGTGTTTGAGTCCTTAAACGGCAGCATCTTGACTTTGACCAAGCCAAAGGGGACCATCAAGATCGAGCCAATAAAGGTAAGGAGTGTCAAAAGCACAAGTGTCTTTTGCAGGCCTGGTCTGTGCAGCAACCAGTAGATCAGATCTTCTATTCGTTTCATAAGTCAGTGCTTTTTTAACAGTTTATTGGCTAGATAGGGCGTGAACATATACGCGACAAACAATGAAGCGATCATAGCAGTGCTTACATTGTAGGGTATGGCTTTTGTAAACTCACCGGAAAGCTGTGTGATCACCAAGATAGGTAAGATGGTGATGATGATCGCGATGGTCGCGACATTCGTCGGTCTTCCGATCTCATCCGTGGCTTCAATACAGATCTGTCCCAATGATTTATTTTTTGCACCATGCTCATTCATGTGCCGGTGAATGTTTTCGATGACAATGATCGCAGCATCCACCAAAATACCAAGACTTAATAGATATGACAAGAGCGTGACACGGTGGATGGATTGTCCAGTGACATAAGTCACAAGCACGGTAATAGCTAAGATCAACGGGATAGTGATCGCAACAGCGATGGATTCTCTGATGCCCAAGGTGACCATTAAAAGTAGCATGATGATGGCAATGGTGATGAAGATGTGCATGATCAGCCCGCGCACCATGATCACGGGTCATCAAATATGAGACACCACTTTTTTGCAGTCTTGGTCCCATCGACTTTAATCTTTCCAGAACACGATCAGCCACGATGACACCATTACTGCCTTTGGCTTTTGAGACGACGACGGTGACCTGTCGTGTAGAGCTTATGACATTGGGAATACTCAAATAGCCTTCTTCTTTGACCTGGATATTGCTTCCTTTGCTGATAGTGGCTACCTCTTTGAGATAGACGTTTCGGCCTTCGACATTCACCAGTTGTGTGTTTTCGATATCTGATGTGTTCAGTACACCCTTTTTGACTTTGAACCTTACTATCTGATCATCAAGGGTATAGACTTTATCACTGGGTGTTATCGTCGAGAGACCTTTAAGAGACTTGACGATCTGACCGACTGACAGACGATACTGATAAAGCTTATGAAGGTCTAATAGAATATTATATTGTTCCGATCTGCCACCAATGGTCTTTGCTGAACTGACATCTTCAAGTGTGTTTAGTTCATAGGCGATGTCCTTGGTGACCTTTGTCAGACTGACGATGTCGAGACTATCGCCCGGTGCATAGAACGCTACAGATACTATGGGAATATCCGTATCTACATCCAGTGTCTTAATGATCGGTGTCTTAGCCTTGGAAGGAAGCAGATCAAGGTTTTTGATGACCTTGTCGTACACCTTTATATTTGAATCCTCCTGATCCTCTCCTACATCAAAGACGATGGTCATGATACCGCTATCGTCTTCTGCTGTTCCCATGATATGATAGACACCGGTCATCTCTTTCATCTTTTTTTGAAAAGGTCTTATCACTCCCTCTTCTATCTCTTTTTTGTTGGCACCGGGGACAGGGAATATGATAGTGGCACCACTTACGACCATAGGCGGGTTTTCGTTTCGTGGTATGTGGGTAAGGGCGTAAGACCCCAGAAGCAGTATCAAAATGATCAGTGGAAGGGTCAGGGGTGAATGTAAAAACAATCCAGCCAATGTACCAGCAACGTCCACAGTCGGTATCTTCTTCATCGCACATCGTCTTTGAACGTTATCTTCGCATACATACCGGGATAGACCGTGACAGCTTTGTGGTCAAACGCTATCTTTATCTTAAAGCGGTGTGCACTGGTACCTGAGAAGGGGATGATATATTTGACTTTACCTTTACTTTTATGCTGGATGGATGGTATCTCCACATCCATAGACATACCTACACTCAGCTGCGAGATGAGCGCTTCTGTGACCTCCGCTTCGATCAGGACCTTTTCCAGATCAGCCATGATAAGCGCCGGTATACCTGGGATAGAGATATCACCCTGATTGATGTTTTTCTGGATGATGACACCATCTGTCGGTGCTA
>JAUWRZ010000437.1 GCA_030610325.1 Sulfurimonadaceae bacterium
CATCACCTCAAAACTTTTATCTATACGGTCCAATGCGTTCCAGTAGATCGTCAATTGAAACGCTGTGGGGGTCGAGAGCTTTGGATCGTCTGCGGCGATGACTTTTTCCATCTGTGCGACAAAACATGCTTGATCACCCTCCTCAAAACAGAGGTTTCCCAAAAGGAAGTCACCCATGACTACCTTGTTCTCTCCGGCATACTTAAAATAGGGCTTAGCCTTTTTCAAGTCCTTGTTCACGCCGATCTCATCCATGCCCTGCATATAGAAGTTACCGACGATGACGGCCAGCTCCGGCGCAAGGTCTTCAGGACGAGTTGCTGCCAGGGCACGTAACGTCGCAACATCCTTACCCTTGATCTGCTGATCCATATCCAACGGCTCATCCAAACTGATCGGTGAGCTTGCGTATGCCGCCGATGTCATCACAAGACCGACAAAGATGAATGTTCTCAATAGCTCTTTCATCATCTCCTCCTATCTCTTATATTGCTCAAGCGCTTGCTTCATGTTCTTCTTGTTCTGCTCAAGATAGAGCAGATAGACGCCGCCGGACTCTTTTAGTCTACTGTTCTCAGGAGTGTCATAGAAGTCATCGACCTCTTTATCCAAGACGGTACGAAAGTCCTCCATCCCTTTCCTTACTGTATCCATACAGCCTCTGACGGTAGGCACTACTTTCTCCGCGTCGATCGATTGACCGCTTGTGGTAGGAAGGTCTGCAGCAGCATATGCCTTGATGTTCGTCTGATAACGGGAGATGTGCTCATTGACTTTGGTGATGATCGCCTGCATAAGATGAAAAGCCACAAACTTAACGAAGCCCTCTTCCATGTGTGCACGCATACTTTTATCCGCAGTGTTCTTATAGACTTTTGCCATAAACCGTGCAGTCGAAGCGTTCACGAGTGAGAACTTCACCTTAGCGCATGAACTCTCTTCGCCAAATAGGTAACAGCTCTTCATGTCCTCTGCCATCCCGATGACACCCTGATAGTTCCTAAACTTATCGCTGATCCCATCGCTCATCTTGCTACCAGGCGTCAGCGCCTCCATCGCGACTGTCGAATATTTTCCTTTGACACTTCCGTGGTCTTTTGCTTTATAGACCATCATCATCGGTAGATAGGCTGCATTGATCACCGCATCAGACATCGCAGGACCCGATAGTGGTATCGCAGTGCTTGTGTTGTCATCATCGTCGATCACCGTAGACTCGCTCACTCCGTTTCCATACAAGAGGAATCGTGCGACAAGTTTTGGACTCAATGTAGAAGGCTGCTCTTTACACATCGCTCCCTCGTTGCCTTTGATCGCCGCAGAAAGCCCTTTCATCGCGCTCTCTCTTTGTGTCTTGTCGGCAGTGTCGTCCAGAATAAGTTCCATCGCGCTCGCCATCGATCGGGCTAGGTCCAAAGGCATCGCCACCTCGCCACTCGCGGAGACGATCAAAGAGGTGAACGCAAGCTCCTGATGGATTCGGTCTCCAAGCCCAGAAGGCGGAGAGTAGGCAGTCCAGTCCTCTTCTTCTATCTTGTTCTCGCCGCCAAGCGCCACTGGGAACACTTTTGTCTCCTCGTAGATAGAGAAGAGTGTCGAACCTGTGATCGATGGTGAAGCGATATAGCTGCTTCCAAGCGAGGAGCGCAGTCCTTTCTTGATCACCTCGCAATCTGTTCCAGAACCCATGTGCGACCATAAGGTCGATGTACAGTCTAATGCATCATTGATGCTTTTATCAAAGTCTCCGAGCGTCTTGCCGGTCTTGGCTATCCAGCCTGTCTCATCAGCATAGCCAGCGTCTATTGTCTCCAAAGCTGACTCCTTGGCCTCTTCAGCCAGCTCTTTGCCAAGCGCCATGCCTGCCTGACAGGAGTTTGCCAACATCGCCTGTATCTTCTTTGCCCAGGCATCGAGCTTCGTGAAGACCTCACCGATACCAGGAAGCGAGTAGATCACTGCGACCATGATCCCCCATGCCGCAGAAGCACCAGCCTCTTCGAACTGCTCTGCAAGCTCACCGATATTGACGATACTGCCAAACATCCCTTTGAAACTTATCCCCGAACAGGAGGCTTTGATCTCGGGTGCCTGAAACTTCCACCATAGAGGATATTTAGGCTGATCACGCTTGATGACAAGCGACCCGCCAAAGCTGTACACCTTCCGGCCGTTGGCATCCTTAAAGGAGCTCAAGCCAGACGTGTTGTTTTGAAGGTTCGAGACACTGAGTGAATCCCAAAACTCAGTCGCAGCCATCAATGGTTGCAAAGAAAGTACGAACGTAAGCACTATGGCTATAGACCTCTTCAACAACATGCGCTACTCCTTCTTCTTTTTAGGTCGGATGATGTATTGATCATCAGCGACTTTGATCTTCGACTCATCAAGACTGATAGCATCCAACTGTTCAGTTGAGAACGCTCCATCTCTACGGAGCGTGTCGGCCATCTCCCATCCATCTTTCTCATTGATCGTACCAGGAGGGACGATGTCGTGGAAACGCA
>JAUWRZ010000433.1 GCA_030610325.1 Sulfurimonadaceae bacterium
CCTACTCCCCGGCTTTTAAAGAAGAAGATATTGATGAGATCGCGATGATCTCAGATCACATAGTCTTTAATACCCCATCACAACTTCAACGATTCTCTGAGCGTGTCAAAGAGCTAAATCCATCGATCTCACTCTCTTTACGTGTGAACCCGGAAGTCTCCTCCTCCCCGGTGGACCTCTATAATCCCTGCGCACTTTACAGTCGCCTCGGTACGACACTGAAGAACTTTGACCCTTCGTTGATAAGTAGCCTTGACGGGCTGAACTTTCATGCCTTGTGTGAACAGAACGTCGATGCGCTTGAAGAGGTGCTCCTCAGTTTTGAGGCGAAGTTTGGTGACTACATCGGTGGGATGAAGTATGTCAATTTTGGTGGTGGACATCACATCACCCGCAGTGACTATGATGTCGATCGTCTTATCCGGCTTATCCGTGATTTTAGAGCACGTCACAACGATATTGAAGTCTATCTAGAACCGGGTGAAGCAGTTGGATGGCAGACGGGTGTCTTGGTAGCGACAGTTCTGGATGTGATGCATAACGGCATAGATATTGCCATCTTGGATATCTCGGCGGAAGCGCATATGCCTGACACTCTGGCAATGCCGTATCGGGCAGATGTACGAGGTGCGGGTGAAGCAGGAGAGAAAGCACACACTTACCGGCTTGGCGGCAATACCTGTCTCGCTGGTGATGTGATGGGAGATTATTCGTTTGATGAACCGTTAAAGATTGGAGATAAGGTGGTGTTTGAGGATCAGATCCATTACACATTTGTCAAAAACACGACCTTTAATGGTATCAGACTGCCTTCACTTGCTATCTGGCGAAAAGAGGATGTCTTGGATATTGTCCGTGAGTTTGGCTATGAAGAGTATAAGACGCGATTGTCGTAATAAACTGCTCTATATGATTTGGAATCGGAAGGCTTTGCCTCCGCAGTTCGGGAGTCATAGTGGAGAGTGCCAAAGGTTAGCACTCCTAAGACTCTCTGTTTCCGAAGACGTGTGTTATGTGCCATTTCGAAGCACATGATAGACTTAATGGCTTTGAAGGGGAGGTCTTATTACGATCTCTACTTCAAAGCGACGACAAAGACCCGACCACCACGGTTGACATAGATGCGTTTGTAGCTTCCTTTATACTCTTTAAGTACCTCTTCCAAACTCTCTATCGTGTCTGGTGAGTGCTGTTCTACCTGGATGATGATATCGCCTGGTTGAAGTCCCTGCTTATTTGCTTCACTCTCCTCAGCGACTTTAGTGATAAGGATACCTTCGATATTAGCCGGGATCCGGTAGAGGTTGCGGGCATTCTCATCGAGTCCGGCAAGCTCGAGACCTTCAAGTAGTGAGGAGCCACCATCCAGACCGGCATCACTTAACTTTTGAAGTACCACAGAGGTCGTATGCAGCTTTTTCTCACGCTCGTAAGTCAGTGATATCTCAGCATCTGGTGACTGTAGACCGATCTGGTTCTTAAGTGAAGCCGCGCTGTTGACACTTTTATCATCGATCTTTACGACAAGGTCCCCGCGTTTAAGTCCGGCCTTTTTTGCCGGTGTGTCAGGATAGACCTCATTGATGAGTGCCCCATCTTTGGCTGCGTAAAAGTTCCGAAGCTCCGGTGTCAGATCCTCGATTCCTACACCGAGAAAACCGCGTTCTATGCTCCCTTTCTCCATAAGTCGCTGGGCGATGTTCTTGACCATATCGATCTCAATAGCAAAGCCTATACCGTTGTTCCCGCCGCTGCGGGTTATGATGGCGGTGTTGATACCGATAAGGGCACCCCGGCTGTCTATAAGTGCACCACCGGAATTGCCCGGATTGATGGAAGCATCGGTCTGGATGAAGTTCTCATACTCATTGATACCAACGCTGTTCTTATGGTTGGCCGAGATGATGCCCTGGGTGACACTCTGGCCTACACCGAAAGGGTTTCCGATGGCGAAGACCACATCACCGACCTGTAGGTCTGATGAGCTTCCGAGGATAGCAGGCTTGAGTCCTTCAGCTTCGATCTTGATGACAGCTATGTCAGATTTCGGGTCATTTCCTATGAGTTTAGCTTTGTACTCTTTGGAGCGGCCGGGAAGATTGACGATGATCTCATCAGAGTCTTCGATGACATGGTTGTTGGTGATGATGTAGCCATCCTCACTGACGATGACACCAGAGCCAAGCCCGTGGCGATCAGGTGCTTTTTTTGGCGTGTATTGCGGACCGAAGAACTGTTCAAGGTAAGGGTGCATCTGATTCATCATCTTGTCGACATCGCGCTGTGTGGTAGCAATGTGGACAATAGAGTCAGTACTGTTCTTGATGGCATCATGGTAGGAGAGTATGCTGCCTTTGGCGCTTGGCAGGACCCGCTTAGGGTTGGTAGGTGCCTCTTTAAAGTCGATAGCAGTAGCGCTTAGGCTAAGTGCCAGGATCGTAGAAAGTAAGATAGTGCTTTTCATGATGTTCCTTGTCCTAGGAGCCTGTCGGGTTTATGCTCAATTGGCTGAAAAGTTCCTCCTAATGGCTACATCTTCC
>JAUWRZ010000497.1 GCA_030610325.1 Sulfurimonadaceae bacterium
CTTCACTCACTGAGAACGCATGCAAAGTCTGAGAAAAGCCTGGAGAGAGGGAAAGGATATATCACTATCCTTGACCTTCACGCGTTCTCCTCGTTTAATAAGCGCTATGGCTGGAAAGCAGGTGATGAACTTATCAAGAAGATCGCCACCTTTCTGCTAAGACGATTTCCTGGGGTACTGATATTTAGGGTCAGGGGCGTTCAGTTCTATCTACTTTCAGAAGATGGAGTCACACTTTCGAGTGAGGAGCTAGAGAGCGTTATCAGTGATGAGCAGATACGCTTTGATATCACAGAACAGCCATTGGATGGGCTATCAAGTCTGGAGGGTCATGATGGGTAAAGATGACTATACTCAGCTATTGACAGCTCTCTCTATCCTGATCGTCGATGACGACCCGGCCATCCTTGAAGGGATGAAGAGACTGCTTGCACGTGTAGTAGGTACGGTCTATGCGGCTACCAATGGGCAAGAAGGTATAGAGTGCTTTAATGCGTATAAGCCGGATGTGGTGATCAGTGATATCCGTATGCCCGTGATGGATGGTCTGGAGATGGCTAGAGTGATCAGAGAACTCTCATCAGATCATCCTATCGCTATTATCTCGGCACATGATGATACTCGTCTACTATTGAAGTCCATTGATATCGGCATTGACAAATATCTGCTTAAACCAGTCAGGACTGACCTGTTGATAAGATGGTTGGGGCAGGTCGCACATCAGATCTCTATGAAAAACAAGATCAATATCCAGGTAGAGAACATACATTTCATCATCGATCATAATCCTGATGGTATCTGTCTGGTCGATGATGGTGAGATCTCTTATCTCAATCCCACGCTGTTACGTCTGTTCCATCTGGACTCATTTGATGATTTTGACAAGAGTAGAGACTGCATCTGTGACCTCATAGTCAATGATGATGGTTCAAGAAGGTTTGCCGACCTATCTGAGATGGAAGCATCTCTTGCCCAGTATCAGGGAAAGGATATGTTGGTCAAGTCTTTGAGTAGAGGTGCTCCACTCGATGAGATGCGTGCTTATAATCTCTGTTTTAAGCTCTATCCACAGATTCGACGTACTATCTTGATATTTACCGATATCACCGCGATCGTAAAAGAGCGTTCGATGTTAAAGGTCCAGGCAAATACAGATACTTTGACAAATATCTCCAATCGTCTACACTTCGATCGTCTCTTAGAGCAGAAGATCGCTTCTTCACGACGGGAAGACAGGCCCTTCTCTCTGATCATGTTCGATATAGATGATTTTAAGAGAGTCAATGATATCTATGGACATCTGATGGGTGATAAGATCCTTGTTGAACTGACAAAAGCCGTTAGTTCCATTATTCGTAAGGGAGACCTTTTTGCACGCTGGGGAGGTGAGGAGTTTGTCATCTTAACTCAGTTGGACACCAACAATAGCGCACTTTTGGCGGAAAAACTGGCAGAAGTCATCCGTACTCACATCTTTGATACGGTCGGTAAGATCACCTGTAGTTTTGGCATCAGCACTTTTGAGAAAGAAGATACCGCTGAGACATTACTGGAGAAAGTAGATAGGGCACTTTATAGTGCAAAAGGGTTGGGTAAGGATCGTGTTCAGGTCTATATGGCTTCAAGTAATACTGATCTTGGTTAAGGTAGTGACCTTTGATAGGGCTTGTAATAAGCACTGATAATACGTGATTTCTCTTCTTGAAAAAACTATAGATAGTGTATTTTGTAGGATAGTGTTAGATAAGAAGAACTAATATAATTCGACATCAACAGATCATATAAGCTTAATATAATCTTAATTTTATTGATGATAAACTCTTTAAAAGTAAAATCAAGGAACTCAGATGAAAGTCTTGTTTAAAAAGAGTGATGCGGCCGAACCTTTCTTATTTCGTTTTACAGATGATGAGGGGAAGGTCATCTTAAAGAGTGAGAACTACAAAGCGAGAGCGAGTGC
>JAUWRZ010000444.1 GCA_030610325.1 Sulfurimonadaceae bacterium
GGATGATGCTGAGGCGATGTCGAAGGCTGGTTATGAAGTCACCGCTTTTGATATTGCTCCTTCGGCGATAGCACTGTGTCAAAACCGTTATCTTGAGAGCAGGGTAGATTATCTTGTCGCCGATCTGTTTGACTATCCTGATACGTGGTCTGAAGGCTTTGATCTTGTCTATGAGTGTAACACCATCCAGGTGCTTCCGGGTAAGTATAGAACACAGGCCATCGATGCTATGGTGAGTCTTATCTCACAGGATGGTGATCTGCTGGTCTCGTGTCGAAGTCGAAACAGCGGTGAAGAGGAAGATGCTATTCCTTTGCCCTTAGATAAAGAGGAGATCGACAGTTTTGTCCGTCTGGGGCTTGTCGAGAAGAGTTTTTTAGCGTATGATGACGACCAGAGACCGCCCGTCCCCCATTTCTTTTCGACTTATGGGAAAGAAGGGGCGTAGCTGGTCATAGTAAGGAAGAGTCTTATGCGTCGTTTACTTGTTCTTACCTATGGAGTACTCTCCTACATCATCGGTCTTGTAGGGCTCCTGTGGTTCATCGTGTTTATTGGACCATGGGACATCATTCCTACACACATAGACTCAGGAGGCTCGCAGTCTCTTGGTCTGGCCATACTTATCAACATCGCCCTTGTAACGCTATTTGGTCTACAGCACTCTGTTATGGCTCGCCAGTCATTTAAGACTAAGTTGCTAAAGATCATGCCCGAAGCTATGGAGCGTAGTACTTATGTGCTTTTTTCCGGAGTGGTGATGGCCCTTATCTGTCTCTACTGGCAACCTATTGAGGGTTACTTGTGGAGAGTCGATGACACGATAGGTCGAGGTCTGCTGATCGCAGGCTTTATCTTTGGATGGGTCTTTTCGACATTAGCGACTTTTCTGATAAACCACTTTGAGCTGTTTGGACTGCAACAGGTCTATTTTCATCTTCGTGACCGATCCGAGCTATCTCCCTCTTTTGAAGAGCGCTATTTTTATAAGCGTGTGCGCCATCCCATACAGCTGGGAGTACTGATCGGTCTTTGGTCAAGCCCTGATATGTCCATGACCCATCTGATGCTTTCTATTACGTTTACGATCTATATCTTTATTGGTCTTTACTATGAAGAGAAAGATCTGGTAAGTAGTTTAGGTGAAGAGTATGAAGGGTATCAGCAGCGAGTCCGTATGATGCTTCCGTTTTTAAAATGATACTTGGAAGCTCCCTTATGCAAACATATCTGACAGCTTTAGATATGGACAGACCTATCAAGACTATGCCTGATATCGAGATGTTGATACAAAAGCATCTGGCAGCATTTCCATTCACAAGCATCCCTGTCCTTCTTAAAGAGGAGCTCTCTTTAGAGCTTTCTCAGCTGATGGATAAGGTTGTCACCCGCAGACGAGGTGGCTACTGTTTTGAGCATAACAAGTTGATGTACGAAGCCTTACGCTTCTCTGGTCTTGAGGTCAAAGCACTGTTTGGCCGTGTTCTGCTAAATAGAGACATCACCGTGCCAAAGACACACCGTATTACTCTTTTGACTTATGAGGATGAGCGTTATCTGGTCGATGTCGGTTTCGGTTATGACTCACCGAGTATGCCCATCAAGTTTGGCCCGACCCCGACAACCACACATCTGGGTAAAAGCTATAGGATCAAAGCGTATGAAGATGATCGATTTGCACTCCAGACTTTAGTAGATGATGAACCTTTCACCCTTTATAGCTTCGATCTGCATGACTACAATGAAGCTGATTTTGAGGTGGGCCATTTTTACTCTCACAAGTATCCCAAGGCAGTCTTTGTCAATAACCTTGTCATCTCCAAGATCTTTGAAGATGAGATCCGTACATTGCTAAACGGTAACTACAAAAAGATATCTGCAACTGCTGAAGAAGAGGTGAGGATAGATAGTCAGGAACATCTAAAAAGTGTTTTAGAGAGGGAGTTTGACTATCCTGTTCGAGCGGATGAACTAGCACATCTATATAAGCACTTTGTGAAAAGTAGTCTGCTCTTTTAACTTCTCCAGCTCGTTATCTTATGCCCTTTGACTGCGTAGAACAAGATGAAGAGATAACAGATGATACCGAGACTGTAGGCCAGTTGGATGTTATCACTGACGTGGGCTATCTTTCCAAATATCAGAGGCAAGATAGCACCTCCGGAGATCGCCATGATCAGTAGGGCGCTTCCCTGTGGGGTGAACTTTCCTAGACCATCAAGTGCCAGTGGCCAGATGGAGGGCCAGACCAGTGCGTTTGCCAGTCCCAGCAGAGCTACAAAGGTCAGTGAGTCCGGAAGAAGCGGGATACCAGACCATCCCCAGAGTACCATAGCGATGGCACTACTCTCTGTAGAGCTAAAAAGGACACCGGCTACAAAGAGCATACCGGCAAGAGCCGAGCCAAGCAGTGCCTTCTCTTGAGATATATAGCGCGGGA
>JAUWRZ010000323.1 GCA_030610325.1 Sulfurimonadaceae bacterium
ATCCGTCATCTCTATCCATTTTTATAAGATCATACATCAATTAGATGTCCATAAAGCAAACGGCGCTAACCCATAGGGTAGAGGATCTGAGCATGGACATCGTCACAAGCCTTAAGGACCTCTTTACTTAAGATCAGGTCCATCGCAGCTAACGTCGCATCAAGCTGATCGGGATCCGTAGCACCTATGATCGTCGACGCTACAAAATCAAACTGTTTACTCCAGGCAGTCGCCATCGTCACCGGATGCAGTCCCGCATCACTGGCGATCTTAAGGTACTGCTGCGTCGAAGCCAGTGTGCGCTCGTTCATAAAGCGGTCTGCCATAAGACGCTGACGCTTATTGTTTGAGCGAAAATAATCAGCAAAGCGTCCATGGACGTTCTCTATTCCCTGGTTGTACTTTCCGCTAAGTACGCCTCCGGCAAGCGGAGAGTAAGGAAGCAGACTGACCTGTTCACGTTTTGCCAGAGTAGAGAGTTCATCCAGAAAGCGGCGATTTAAGAGCGAAAAGTTATTTTGGATGGATTCAAATCGGGCCAGCTTCTCATATTTTGATGTCGTAAGTGCTTTAGCTGTCCCATAGGCTGTATCGTTCGAAGTCCCGATATAACGCACTTTACCACTCTGCACCAACCGGTCAAAGGCCTCCAGTGACTCTTCGATAGGCACGACCGTATCGGGCCAGTGCATCTGATAGAGGTCTATATAGTCCGTTCCCAGACGTTTAAGTGACCCCTCTATAGCCCGCTCGATGTGAAAACGGTCGACCGCCGTCAATCCATGACGGATAGGCGGGACAAACCAGCCAGATGCGGCCCCAGCGACCTTTGTAGCCAGGATGATGGAGTCTCTTGGCTTCTCTTTCAACCAGCGCCCTACTATCTCCTCTGTCACACCGGCAAGCTTTGCCTGCGGAGGCACCGGATAAAGCTCGGCAGTGTCAAAGAAGTTCACACCGCTATCATAGGCTCTGTCCATGATCTTAAATGCCGTCTTCTCATCACACTGCGTCCCAAACGTCATCGTCCCCAGACAGATGGGGCTGACACGCAACCCTGTTTTTCCGATGTAACGATAATTCATAAAACGACCTTTGTTTGCCAAATATTTAATTATAACAGGAAAATAACATAAAATCCTCCTGAGACATACATTTTAAGTATGTTTTAAACAATATGGAGTAAGAATAGAGATTAAGAAAACTCAAAACAGGAGTATATCATGAGTAACTGGAAACATATATTGTTCATAGCGGTTGCATCTTCGTTCTTGCTTGTCGGATGTGGCGGCAGTAGTAGTAGTGATGGAGACAGCGATGATGGCGATCCGACCGGAGATACAGGGACTACTACAGGTACATCGACCTTCTCAGATGAGTCAGCTGATGCCTTTCTGACCAGAATAGAGACGACTATCCCCGGATGTACCTATGTCAACAACTCGACCTCTTCAGCGCGCTACAGTGCAGCGATCCCCGGAGTCGTCTCCCAGGTCCGTGAATCAAATACATTCAACGTAGATGCATTGGAAGCGACCAGTGAGTCTATGGAGTGTACCAATGCCAGCGGTGTCGTTGATGGTGCTATCGTCATGACGACTAATGAAGAGGCTTCAGAGATGAGTATCGATTTCCAGGAGTGTAATCTTGGGAACTATACAGATCAGAACACCAATATCGATGGGTTCGTGACTATTGCGACGGTACAGGATGAAGTGACCGGAGAGCCTTCAAGCTTCTCAGCCTCGACAGGAGCTACCGGAGTCACTATCATCGATAATACTGATGAAGCACAAAACGTCACTTTGGTATTGACCGGTACCAACACCTTAGTAATGGGAGAAGCGACTGAAGCTGATCCGACAATAGTCAACATCGAACATCTTGTACTGACAGACAACCTTGACAGCAGCAACTCATTTCAGATCGATAGCTGTATAGCTAAGACATGGGATGTGGGTGACAACACCTATCTAGAGTTGCAAGGTTGTGACTACCAGGATGCAGACGGTGTCTATACCAATACTGGTACCGTAGTGACTAACAATCTCACAGATGAAGCTACAGGTACGATCACCAGTACCGCAAGTGATGGCTCGACAATGGTCTTGACTTTAGCCGACAATGGCCTTATCGAAGTAGCTGTGGACGGTGCAGCTCCTGTCATACTGGACTGTTCAGAAGTCGATGCTGAGATCCCAGATCTCGAGATCTAAGCGGAGCATAGACTGACCTGGCTTACCTATCCCCCCTTTGTCCCTCTCCCTGAGGGACTGAGTACAAGAGCGTGACTTATGTTTAAGATCCTCTTCCTCTATGCGCTTCGCAATCTTCTACGTGTCAGACTTCGTTCATTTTTCACCCTTTTTGTCATCAGTCTGGTCTTCTCACTTTTTATCCTGCTCACATCCATCGGTGAGGAGTTATCAGCCCAGATCAGCAGTACGCTCAGTGAGAAACAGATAGACATCGTAGTACAGTCAAAGTTCGCAAGTACACCGATCGCCTCCTCTATACCCCAAGAGCTCGAAGATGAGATCGCGGCCTCAGAAGGGATCAGTGACACTACGACGCTGCTCATAGGAAAAAAGAGGATCGGTAAGAACAAATCACTCTTCCTGCTTGGTTTCTCTGACTTTGTCCCGATCGCCAAACGCCTTAGTATCGGGCTTGTCAAAGGAAAGGCATTTGATCCTGAGGCCAGAGAGATAGCCATTGGCCAAAAAGTAGCCAGGATACTAGAGCTGGACATCGGTGATGAGATCTCTCTTGATGATAAAGAGCCCTACAGAATAACCGGCATCTACTCTACCGGACTCGATTTTCTCGATGCCTGTGCCTATATTGGTATGCATGATGCACAAGAGTTGCTCAACAGGCCAGACCGCATCAGCATGCTCTTTTTAAGCCTCAAAGACCCGCTTCGTATCCAGCAGACCATAGAAGCGATCAATACGGCCCATCCAAAGCTGGTCGCCTTCCCAAGTGGTGAACTGCTACAGCATCTAGGTTCTATCAAGACCATCGTGCACTTCATCGACCTGATCTCGATGATCACCTTTATCGTCGCTGCAGCAGTACTGCTAAACACGCTGGTGATGAGCGTCAATGAACGGACCAAAGAGATAGGTATACTCACCGCGATCGGATGGTCAAGGTCGATGATCGTCTTTATGTTCACGATCGAAGCCCTGCTGCTCTCTTTAAGTGGAGGCGTCATTGGTTATCTCTTGACCTACCCTGCCATCGACATACTAAACCAGTATCCGAACATGGGACTGAACTTCATCCCACAATCTCCATCTCTGGAGATGTTTGGAGTCTTGATGATCGCTTGTCTGTTCATCGGCATACTCA